>JBAXFO010000024.1:0-15191 GCA_037139885.1 Planctomycetota bacterium | reverse complement strand
GCCGCATCATCCGCCGCAAGCGAAGCGGGTCGTCATGCTGTGGCAGGGGGGCGGGCCGTCGCACGTCGATCTCTTCGATCACAAGCCAATGTTGCGGACGATGGCCACGCGCGACATTCCCGCGAGCGTGCGCGGCAGCACGCGGCTTTCGACGATGTCGAGCGGGTACGGACGTTGGCCGTGCGTGCCGTCGATCAAGCCCTTTCGGCGTTACGGCCAGGCGGGGCTCGAACTCAGCGAAATGTTGCCCAACATCGGGGCGCTGGCCGACGACCTGTGCGTCGTCCGCAGCATGACGACGGAAGCCGTCAACCATGCTCCCGGCGTCACGTATTTCATGACCGGAGCCCAAGTTCCCGGCCGGCCGAGCCTCGGCGCCTGGCTGTCGTATGGCCTGGGAAGCGAGACGGACAACTTGCCCACGTTCGTGGTGATGACTTCGAGCGACCGCGGCAAAACGTGCGGCCAACTCTTTTTCGATTATTACTGGGGCAGCGGATTCCTGCCGAGCCGGTATCAAGGGGTGCGTTTTCGCAACACCGGCGACCTCGTTCCCTATCTCGCCAACCCTCAAGGCGTCAGCCCCGCATCGCGGCGGGCTTTGCTCGACGACATCGCCGCCCTGAACGGCGCCCGCTTCGCCGAAACGGGCGACCCCGAAATCGAAACGCGCATCGCCCAGTATGAGATGGCGTTCCGCATGCAAACGAGCGTGCCCGATCTCGTCGATTTTTCGAACGAATCGCGCTCGACTCTCGAACGCTACGGCCCCGACGTCCTCGTGAAAGGCACGTTCGCGAACAATTGCCTCGTCGCCCGCCGCCTCCTGGAACGCGGCGTCCGCTTCGTGCAATTGATGCATTCGGGCTGGGACCAACACAGCAATCTCTTCACGCAACTCGAAGGCCAATGCCGCGACACCGACGCCCCCTCGGCCGCCCTGGTGAGGGATCTCAAGGAGCGCGGCTTGCTCGACGACACGCTTGTCGTCTGGGGCGGCGAGTTTGGGCGGACGCCGTTCGGCCAGGGAGATCCCGTTAGCCCGCGCGGCCGCGATCATTTCGGCCGGGCGTATAGTTGGTGGCTCACCGGCGGCGGCGTCAAACGCGGCGCGACGCATGGCGCGACCGACGACTTCGGCTGGAACATCACCACCGATCCCGTGCACGTTCACGACATGCAGGCGACGATCCTGCACCTCTGCGGCATCGACCACACGCGCCTGACGTTCCGCTATCAAGGCCGACAATATCGCCTCACCGATGTGCATGGCGAAGTCGTTCGCGGCATCTTGTCGTCGCCGGAATCGATCTTCTAAAGCGCGTTAGAATTCCATCCGTTCGAGGCATTTCGAGGCCGCCGAGAGCGACCAATACGTGCAGCCCACCCCCAGGAACGCTCCCAGGGCGGCGCAGATCCACACGAGGATCGAAGTGGTCGGATCGTCGGTCAAATTGCGGGCCGCCTGATCGAGATGGATCGGCACAGCGACGAGGCCGATCACGACCAGGAGATAAAAAAAGCCGATCACCAGGTTGAGCGTGCCGCCGAAGCCGATGGCGATTTTCGAAGGATCTGTTTCGCGAAAGTTCGGCATGAACGTCCCCATGCTCACGCTCAGACCGCTGAGCCCAATCGAAATAAGCACGATCGCAAGCAGGTGCACCGCCAGGAACGACTGCGCCGTGCCCAGGATAATATCGCACGACGCGATCAAGACGGCGCAGGGGAGCAGACATGTGCAGGTCGAAAAGGCGAACTTACCCCAGATGAGCCGCGAGCGATTGAGGGGCAGAAGGCCGAGCAGCCAAAAGGTGCGTCCTTCGAGGCTCAAGAGGGGATAGATAAACCGCCCTGTATAAGCGCACATCAGGAGCGAGGTCGCGGAGAGCGTTAAAAGGCTGATGCCGTTTTTGAAGGGGGATGCGATGTCGCGTTCGAAAAAGCTCCGCATGCCCCAGAAGTAAAACAGGAGCAAACTGACGAAGATGGAGATTTGCAGCCATTGAGCCGGGTCGCGGCGGAAGGTGCGGAAGTCTTTGACGATGAAGAGTCGGGTCGGCGCGTCGAAGAGGAAGAGGCTGCGTTCGACGAGGCGATCGAGCCAGAAGGAGCGAACCCGGTTGCCCAGCAGCGAACCGCCGGCCAGGCAGCGATCGACGCCGCGGCGAAACAGAACCTTGCCGAGCCAGATCGCCGCCAGGTAAAGAATCAGGCCATGGCTCCAGACGAGGCCGAGATAATACCAAACGCGCGCCGTTTCGCCGAGGGCCGCGGCCTTGAGCCCGGCGGCGACCCAGTGATGCGGCTGCAAATCGCCGCTCAAAATCGTCAGTTGATTGACGAAGTTCTCCACCCAAATCCGCGATGGTTGAAAGCCCTGCGAATGAGCGCGCATGGTGCGATAGATCCAAATCATGCCCACCACGCCGACGATCGTGCCGGCGACTTTCAGAAGCTGATTCGCATTGCGCGGCAAATAATTGACGACCAGGAGGCAGATGATCGCCCCCACGCTCCCGGGCATCAACACAAAGCCGAGAAAAAACAGCGGCAGCGCCACGAAGAACGACCACGGCGCCGCCGGCTCGACGCTGAGCCCGTACGCGATCAGCACCGGACTTCCCAGGAGCAAGAAACCCCAGTTGCTGAACGCGAGCGCCCCTTGAAGCTTGTAGGCGAAAATGTGGTCGTCGGGCAACGGCGACGTGAGCAGGAACCGGCTCTCCTGTGAGGCGAAGAGCCCCGAGTAAAGCAGGATCGCCGTCGAAAAGAGGAGCAGCGACGAGAGAAAGAAGAACATCACATCGAACAGCAATTCTTGAAACCAACCGTCGAGCGGAAAGCGGTAACGCGTTTTCAACTCGTAAAACGCATACATGCTGAACACGAACAGGCTGGTCCAGGTGATGGCGCAGGAGACGACGATCGCCACCGTTCGCACGCGGGCCGTGGTGCGGAGCAATTCCCATGCGTTGCGTGCATGAGCCAGGCGAAGGTTCAAGAACAAGCCTGCCGGCGTCATAGAGCCTCCCATCGGTTCGCCGCGACGCCCCATCCGAAACGCAGTCCATTCAACGCGCGACGGCCGCCTCGTCCGGAATCTCCTGCGTCAATTTCAAGAAGACATCTTCGAGCGAGCCATTGTTCGCCGCCCCCTGCCGCAGCGATGCGAGCGTCCCCAGGGCGATGAGCTTGCTCTGATGAATCACGCCGATGCGGTCGGCCAGTTCCTCGGCGATATCGAGCGAATGCGTCGAGAGAAAAACCGTCACGCCGCGATCGGCCTGGCGCCGGAGCAAGTCTTTGAGGAGGCGAATGTGATGCGGATCGAGGCCGACGGTCGGTTCGTCGACGATGAGCACATCGGGATGATGCAGGAACGCCGCGGCGAAGACCGTGCGCTGCCGCATGCCGTGCGAATAATTTTGCGTCAGGATGTCGGCGAACGAACCGAGAGAAAAGAGCTCGATCACCTCCGCGATTTTGTCGGCGGCCTGATCCTTCGGCATGCCGTACATGTTAGCGGTGAATTCGAGGATTTCGCGGCCGCTGAGTTTGTCGTAAAGATAGGGCTGATCGGGAACATAGCTGATATGGCGGCGAGCGTCTTGGCCGTGGGTGCGCAGGTCGAAGCCGGCGATGGAGATCGATCCGGATGTCGGAAAGAGTAGACCGCACATCATTTTGATGGTGGTGGTTTTGCCGGCGCCGTTGGGGCCGAGAAAGGCGAAAAGTTCGCCGCGCGGGATCGAGAGCGTGAGATCGCGGACGGCGGTTTTGCCGCCATACGTTTTCGTCACATTTTGCAATTCGATCATGACGGGTTCCCGATGGGAGGGGGTTCAAGGAACGCGGCGGATGGAGAGGTCGTAGCCATGCTGTTTGGCTTCCTGGGCGAGAACGAGGCCATCGGCCTTGCGGACCCAGGTGCGGGCGATTTCGTCCTTGGCCGGCTCGCGATAACTGACCCGGTAGCAGGGAACCGTCTCACGATTCCAGTTCATTTCCTCGAGCGTGACTTCCGCTTCGAGAAACGTCGGCGCCGAGACGAAGAGCGGAATCTTCTGCCCGAAGATTTCTTTCGCGGAGAACATTTTGAGCGGATCGAGAAGCGGCACTTTCCAGCGTTGGCCCTCTTGCAAATGGGGGAGGCGATGCAGCAAGTGCATGGGGTTCAGGATGCTGCCGTGATTGTCCATGGCGATGCGGCCCAGGCCGAGTTCGACGGGTTGCCCGAAGGCTTTGAACTGAGGTTCCATGCCGCCGTCTTTCACTTCGCCGGAGAGTTCGGCGACCAACTCGACAGAGCCGAATTTGCCGGCGTCTTTGAGGGTGGCCGCCCCGGCGATCGAGAGGTCGAGGAGCCGGCCTTCGCGCGTAACGTGGTAGACCGAATCGAGCTTGAAGATATGAAGCCGGGCGAAGAGTATGGGGATTTCGAAATCGTCGAAGCGAAAACGCTGGCTCATTTCGAACGTGCGGTCGGGGAGGCGGCGAATCTGCGTCATGCCGCGGCCGACGTGTTTGTCTTGATGATAGACGAGCCATTCGACCTGCGGCGAGCCGGCTTCATCGGTCACTTCAATGGCGAACGCCGGAGCCGAGCCCGCCCGCCAGCGCGGCACGATCTCTCTCTGGATCAGCACGCACGTCATCATCGCCCAAAACGCGACAATGGTGACGACGACGATGCGAGGTGGCATGGGTGCGATCTCGGACGGGACGATTTGCGAAGACGGACCGTTGTCATCCGCGGCGCCGGTCCCTCTTCACCATCTATACCGCGGCAGGCGCAAAAAGGTTTGGCGGAAAGGAAACATTTTCCGGTCCACCCGGCGCCCTTCAACGCTGGCGCGGCCGTTTGCAAAGCGGGGCGCTGAGGATCTCCTGGATGACGAAGGCGGCGGCCATGCCGTTGGGCGATTTGAGAATCGCCACCGCATCTTTCGCGGCCCGCGATGTCGGCCGCGAAATGCCAGCAACCTGACGCATTTCGGTTTTTAGCGATTCGAACGTGATCACCGGGCCATCGCTCAGCGACGTGACTTCCGCCGTTCGCTTGCTCAAGTTGGGAGCTTTGTCGGCTTCCTGAGGTTTGCGTCGCTTCTTCTGCGGCGGCGCGGGGCGGCTCTCCTTGACGACAACCGGTTCGGCCAATTGCTCCATCGCCCTGGGTTCCGGCTCGCCCATGCGCTTGCGGATCTGCTTGAGGAACTCTTTCAAATCTTCCGGCTCGCGTTTGGCGGGCTCGAGTTTGGCCGAGGCGAGATCGGGTTCGGGGGGCGGCAGCGGCGGCGGGACTGCCGTGTTCATGGGCTTCTTCACGTCCCGCAAATTGCTCGCAATCCACAGGACAATGCCGATGGCCACGACGATGAGCTTGATCCAGTCCATGACGCGAATCTCAAAAGGGATGCAGAGGAAAACCCGGGCCGCTTGCCTTGGCGAAAATTAACCGGGAGGCCGAGCGTCGGTGCGGCTCTCGCGCTGGGGGTTCGAGGCGCCGGCGATGGACCCCCGCATCTCGGTGTCGCTTTGCAGGTTTTTGAGGTTGTAGTAATCCATGACGCCGAGCTGGCCATTGCGGAATGCGGTCGCGATCGCCAGCGGGACTTCCGCCTCGGCGAGAATGACCTTGGCGCGGTTCTCCTCGACGAGCGCCTTCATCTCCTGCTCGGTGGCGACGGCGGCGGCGCGACGCGTTTCCGCCTGAGCCTGGGCGACGCGTAAATCCGCCGCGGCTTGATTCGCTTGCAACATGGCCCCGATATTTTCGCCCACATCGATCTCGGCGACATCGATCGACACGATTTCGAACGCCGTCTGCGAATCGAGAGAATTTTTCAGCACCGAAGCCGAGATGAGGTTGGGGTTGGCGAGAACTTCCGTATGGTGTTCCGCCGTGCCGATGGCGCGGACGATGCCTTCGCCGACGCGGGCGATGATCGTCTCTTCCGTGGCCCCGCCGACGAGGCGATCGAGTTTGGTCCGCACCGTGACGCGGGCGCGGGCCTTGAGCTGAATGCCGTTGCGGCACACGCCGTCGAGAGTGGGCCGGCCTTTCGAGGGATCGGGGCAGTCGATGACTTTCGGATTCACGCTGGTGCGGACGGCGTCGAGCACGTTACGCCCCGCGAGATCGATGGCGGCGGCGATGTTCCAGGGGAGATCGATGCCGGCCTTGTGAGCGGCGATGACCGCGGCCGCGGTGCGGGGCACGTCGCCCCGCGAGAGGTAATGGGCTTCGAGCTCTTGCGTCGAGATCCTGACGCCCGCCTGCACGAGGGCGATCTTCTGGCGAACGATCATGCCGTAATCGACATTCCGGAGTTTCATGCCGACGAGGTCCCAGATGCCGATCTTGGCGCCGGTCAAGAAGCACTGGATCCAGAGCCTCAAGAAACTGAAGAACACGATGACGAAAAACAAACCGAAGAGCAAGAGGACGCCCAGACCGATCAGCATCCAGATGCTGGTGTCGCCGGTCAGGCCGTTGGGGCGGACTTGTGCGAAGAGCTCTGTCATGAAGAAAACCTCAAGGAGAAGGTTGTGCAATATTTCCGCTCGCGAACGATTCGCTCGCTTAAAATTTCATGTCTTCCAAGTTGGCCGGCTCCGGGGGGCCGTCGGCGACGCGGACGATGACGGTTCCCTGCCGCACGTCGACGCAGCGAACCCATTGGCCCGCGTCGATCATCGTCCCTTCGCTCATGGCGTCGACGCGGCGGCCGTCGAAATCGACCGCCCCCGCGGGTCGCAGCGCCGAGAGGGTTTTGCCGAATCGGCCGCGCAAATCTTCGAGTTCCTGGAGGTGCGGCGCCAAGCTGATGTTCGCCTGTGCGGCAGGCGGATGCAAAACCATTCTTCGCCCCATCGGGCTTTTGGGCCAGTACATCAACAAAAACCGCCCGCACACCGGCACCGCGACGACGAGCGCCAGAAACGTAATTGTGCCCAAAACCGGATCGCGCCCGAAGACGATCACGGCGCCGACGATGGTGGCCCCAAGACCCAGCATCGACAGAACTCCGTGGGTATAAAGCACGAGTTCCGCGGCCATGAACAGGAAGCCGGCGAGGATCAACGCGAAGGCGAGAATCAGTTGGTCCATGGTTTGCGCCGAACGCTCGAGCGGTCGGGATCAGATCTCCTTCACGACGATGCGGTTGCCTTCGATCTCGATGATCTGCAAACGTTTGCCCGACTCGACATAGTCGCTTTCGGTGACGACGTCGAGGAATTCTTCCCCGAACTGCGCCTTGCCCGAGGGCCGCAATGTCGACACGGCGACGCCCACGGCTCCGAGCCAACGCGACGGCGTCAACGTCGCTTCCGATGCGGGCGCTTCGCTCGGCGGTTTCAAGATCAACCGACTCGCATAGGGCAACGTCGGCAAATAGTACGTAAGACAAATCGCCCCCACGACCGCGGCCACCAGACACAGGCCGAAAGCCGTCAGCGTGGAACCCAGGCTCACCCATTCGCTCGTCGTCGTCGGCCAGCGATCGAGGGTGACCAGGCCCAGGCTCGTGATGACGAGCACAATCCCCGCCAGGCCCACGAAGGTGATGCCGGGAACGACGAAGATCTCCACCGCGATCATGATCAGCCCGAGCAGAAACAGAAGCACGGCCAGAAGCGTGAACTCCCCGACAAAGGAATACGCCCAAAAAAAGAGCACGAAGCAGATGGCCGCGACCGTGCCGGGTACGGTCGTGCCGGGCAATTTCATTTCGAGGATGAGCCCGATGATGCCGATCATGATGAGCAAGAAGTTGACCCACGGTTCGCGAAAGAACTCGGCGATCTGATCGAGGTAATCGTCGCGCGAGACGCGTACTTTGTCCGCTTCGAGCCCCAGGCTCGCATAGAGCGCCTCGACGGTGTCGATGTCGGTCGCGCTGGCCACCTGAAACTCGCGAGCCAACGGAGGCGTGATCGTGAGCAAGCCCCCCTCCCCTGGCGTTAGCACACCGAAGTTCGACCAACGCGGCAGCGGCGATTTCTGATCGATCTGAAATTCCGAGAACGGCGTCAGTTGCATCGGCCCGTTCGGATTCGCCTTGGAACGCACGCGCACGAGCGTCGTGTTCGGTTCGATGGTCGCTTCGAAAAGAAGCGGCGGATAGCCCTGGCTTTTGGCGAGCGGAAGCAACATTTCGGAAACGATCTTGCGATCGGCCGGCCGCAGATAGCGAAAATCACTGAGCACGCCGTCGCTGGCCATGACGATCTCCGTGCAGCCCAGCGCCAGGAACGTACCCGCGCCCAGGGCGCGTTTCGGCGGCGCCCAGGCGATCGTGCGCACGGGATTGACGCCCGTGTTGTCCTTGAGCGAACGCAATTCATTCGCCAGATTCGCAACGTTCCGAATGTCGCCGGCATCGCTCTCGATTTGAATGATGATGATGTTCGCGTTGCGGCCGATCGCGTATTTGATGCGCCGTTCGAGCGATTGCAACTTGCCCGCATCGATGGGCCCGCGGATCTCGATGCGCCAGGCGACCGGCGTGCGATCGATCAGCCAATCTTCCGTCATGCTGCGGCGCGGCAGCCCCAAAGCGTCGACGAGTTCGCCGCGGCCGCCAAAAATGCCGCGCGCCAGGCCAACGTCCAACGCCGTCTCGGCGTCGATGAGAACTTTTCCCGGCTCCAACCCGGGGAGTTCCCGCGGCACGACGGTCATGTCCTTGCCTTGCTTCGTCCATTCCTCGAACGTCGCCGCGCTGACGACGCGTTCGCCCAGCGGCGTCTTCACCCGTTTCATCGCCAGGTCGGGATCGACCACGCGCTGAACGAGATCGGGCGAAGTATGGTACTTGGCCTGCTCGCGATAAGCCGTTCGCACGGTCGCCTTGGCGAGCTCTTCGCGCGGCACATCGCCGAGGCTGCCGTCGGGCCCGAAGACGATCTGCCCGCAGGCGAGCACGGGGAGCACGGTATGCTTGGTCACGGCTTTGTGAATGAAGGCGACCGTCGTGACGCGGGGCAGACCCGGCTCGCCCAGCTGCAACTTGCGAATCAAGTCGGCGAGCTCCAGGCAAGAGCCGAACGACGTCGAGCCGGCAGGGAGTTCGCCCGGATTGAAGTCGAAAACGATCGTCTCGATGGTCCGTTTTTGGCGATCGACGACGTCGAGGATCTTCTTGCGAAGCAGTTCCGCGGTGTCCCCTTTGATGGGGTTGGGAACGGTCAAGACAAGCCCATCTTTGCGCGATGTTTCCTGGGAAAAGCCGACCGAGGCGACGAAAAACGCCAAAAGAACGGCCGTTCCCTGCACGGTCCGCCCGAGGATCAACCACGAACGCGTTGCGAAATGGACGGGATCAAGCACGTGTCTGTCACCCTTCATCGAAGGAGTTCCACCCGTATTATAGGGCAGTGCGCGGGCGCTGTCAAAAGCCGCGGCGTCGGCGGGCGGCGCTGGCCGGGCTCGAATCTCCCTCTTGTTCGCCCGTCGCGGCGATTCATTGGACCCAGGGGCAGATGTGTCCCATATTTGCCATGAAGGATAGTTTCGAGCGAACCCGCGAGATGCGCCATGCACGCTGCACTGACGGTTGCGATGTGTCTTCTGGCCCAGACCAACGCCCCGGCGAATTTCGATTTCGCCAAGGGAACGTTGGCGGGCTGGGACGGGCAAGGCTTTGCGATCGCCCAGGCCGCCGATGGCCGACCGATCGGCGTCTGGAGTGCGGACGATGTCGCCGTCAACCGCAAGGGCATGATCCGCATTGCGTTTCGCGTGCCGATGGACGCCCGGCAGATCACGTTCCAGTCGTATGCGGACGTGAAGGGCGACAACGAGCCCGATCAAAATCTCAACGTCATTTTGGCGGGGCCGGACAATGTGCCGGCGCCCCGGCAGGTGAAGGCGTCGAACGGCACGTGGAGCGCCTCGCCCCGGATCCTTCTGCCCTGGCTCGGCAAGCCGCGGACGTATGCGTGGGACGTGACGCTGCACCAGGGGAAATTGCTGCAAATCGTCCTCATCGATCAAGACGAACGCCCCGGCCATTTTCTCTGGGCGGGCGATTTTAAACTGATCTCAGCCGGCAAGGCCAACGGCCTGGCGAATGCGACCGGCGGCGATCTTCTCGACGCCGACTTCGGCCCCTTCATGCTCGGCCTTAAGGAGAAGAACCGACTCGCGGCGATGAACCGCTACGACAGCAAACGCTTCACCGCCATCAGCAACGCCAGCGACAAGTTCACGACCGAACGCCTGCAAAATTGCGAAGTGTTCTATGATCTCTTTCTTAAGCACTTCAAAAGCAAGGGCTTCACCGTCTTCGCGCCGCCGCAACGGATGATGATCGCCATCTTCGACACCCACGAAGGATTTGACGCGTATTTCGGCGAGCGCATGCCCAGCGGCGTCGCGGGAGTTTACCATACCGCGACCAATCGCCTCGTCCTCTACGATTACGCCGAGAATCGCGGCTTGATCGCCTACAAGGAATCTTCGCTCAAGAAGGGGGACAGCATCGTCAATCCGCTCGCCAAAGATCGCTACGCCGAGACAGTCGAACGGAAGCTGAACGACCTTTCGAAAGACGCGAATCTCTCCACGACCATGCATGAATGCGCCCATCAAATCTCCTTCAACTGCGGCCTGCTCCATCGCAATCGCGACGTCCCCGCCAGCATCGCCGAGGGCCTGGCCACGTATTGCGAATCGACCGACGAAGGCGACTGGACCATGCTCGGCGCCGAGAATCCGATGCGCATCGGCACGCTCCGTCAAGCGCGCGGCAAATACATTCCGCTCAGCGAATTGCTCCGCAGCGAGCAATGGCGGCAAACTCAGCACGTCCTTTGGGGCTACGGCCAAAGTTGGGCTCTTTTCCACTACTTGATGCATCGCCAGCCGGCCGAACTGCAGAAATACTTCAAACTGATCGAAGCCCGGAGAACTCCCGAGAGCCGACTCGCCGACTTCCAGGAAGCGTTCGGCGACCTTCGCCAATTCGAGACGCGGTATCAGGCGTATATGAACGAAATGGTCGCGCGAACCGCACCGACGAAGGCCCGGTAATTCTGGAGGGCGGGTTGAGCGAAGCGGTGGGATTATATCTACTCAACAAGCTCTACGCAACTCAATTTCCGCCCGTGAGCCCCCGGTCCGCCGCCAATTTCCCGATCTCGTCCATAAACATGCCGAACAATTGACGCCCGTCGCCGGTCGCGGCCAGCGATTGAGAATTGGCTGCCGACCATTCGAGGGCCTGGATCAGCAGGACGGAGCTCTGGGAGATGGCGGCGGCCCCTTCCGCGAGATGGCCGAGAATTTCACTCACATGGAAGCTCGGTTCGAGTCGATCGACCGGAACTTCATACAGGCGGGCGCAATTTTCCGCCGGCGACGTCACATGATATTCGCGACACACCGCCGGACGCTGTTCGTAAATGCCGCACGATTCGTCTTCGAGAAAGGGGCAAGCGACGCCGAGGCGAAAATAGCGTCGCCCAAGATCGTTGAGAGTTTGAGCCAACGCTCCTTGATCGGCCGCTTGCGGATAGCGATGGCCGGGAGGTTGCGAGGGATCGAGCAGGCCGGCCTCTTCAAGGCGGCGGATCCCCGCTTGAAATCGCTCGCGAACGATCGACTGGCGCTCGGCAGGGAAGGTGTCGACCAGTTCGGCCAGCGCCAGCGCCTCGACCGCGGAAATCGCCACGGCTTGTCGGCAACACGCTCCGCATCCGGCCCGGCAACTGATTTCCTTGCCATGCGCCCGCGCGTCTTCGATATTCGCCTGCGCTTCCTCGCTTGCGATGGCGCCTGACGCCGGCAGAAGGTCAAGCAAGCGGGACGGCCCCAACGGCACAGGAACCGCGAACGCCCGGTCTTGCCCGTGAACGTTCATGCGAATGGTCGCCAGGGCGACGCGGCCTCCCGTTGAGGATGTCATGTCATCACCTCACGCTTGAGCAAGCGAATCGCCTATTTCGAATTGTCGCGATTCTCGTGTCCGCCTGGCGGATCCATTCCGCATATCCGAACGAAGGGCCGCGCGTCCGCTCGGCCCAACATCCTTATATCCCGAAAGGTTCACCCGTGGCGAAAGTTCTCATCGAAAAGGCGAAAAATATCTCGCCGGTCAAGCAGATCAACAACATGACATGTTGGCTGGCGTGCTACCAGATGATGCGCGACTGGCAGGGCAAAGACACCTCCGAAGACGCCATCAAGACCAAGTTGACCAACAACCTCATCAATTGGGACGACGCCTACGCCACCGGTCTCAAGGGCAAAGATTTCAAGACCGCCGCCATGGCTATGGACTTCACCCATTACCCCGGCGGCAGCATGACCATGAACGTCATCACGCGCATGTATCTCTCCGGCGGCAGCGGTCCGGTCTGGGTGGCGGGCGTATGGAAAAAAGATGTCAAACACATCAAACTGCTCGTCGGTTACGACGAAGAGGGAGCGGACGGCGGCGGCGTTTACGTGATCGACCCCTGGTATCCGCCGGAACCCAGCGTCAGCTACGAACCGCTATCGAGCTTCGCGGCCGGGCACAACGTTTACGATGGCGTTCCCGGAGCGATTCAAATCGCCCGGAAAGCTTAGCCGTCACGTATCGTCTTCGAATTTTTTACGGCGCAGCAGATGGTGATAATGCTGCGCGAAACGATGCGCCTCGTCGCGGACGTACTGCAACAATCGCAGGGCCGCCGAATGCCGGCTCAGGCGGATCGGTTCGGCGTCGCCGGGGCGGTAGATCTCTTCCTCGCGTTTCGCCAGCGAAATCAAGCACGGCGGATCTTTGCCCAGAAAGCGAAACACATCGATGGCCGCATTCAGCTGCCCCTTGCCGCCGTCGATGAGAACGATATCAGGAAAAATCTGGTCCTCTTCATAAGACCCTTTGATCTTCGCGTCGCGGTAGCGGCGTGAGACGACTTCCCGAATCGAAGCGAAATCGTCCACGCCCTCGACCGTGCGAATGCGATAACGGCGGTATCCCGTTTTAAACGGCAGCCCGTCAATGAATGAAACCAGCGACGCCACCGTTTCGTCGCCCCCCAGATGGGCGATGTCGATCCCTTCGATCGTGCGCGGCATGTGCGCCAAACCCAAGATCTTTCGCAAACCTGCTAAACCCTTCTTCGGTTCGATCTGAAAGACTTCGGGTTGCACATCCTTATCGACGTCGCCGCGCAGACTCAGGTCTTGCAGCGAGTTGATCTCGTCGCGCAAGCGGCCGGCTTTTTCGAAGAGCATCTTCGCGCTCGCTTCTTGCATCTCGGCTTTGAGTTCGCGAATCAGCCGGCTCTTCTTTCCTTCCAAAACGAGCCGCAAACCGCGAATCTGCTTGCGGTATTCTTCCTTGGTGACGCGGAGATTGCAGGGAGCCGTGCACTGGCGGATATTCGCCAAAATGCAAGGGCGAAACCAACGCCAGCGTGCGTCGCCCGCAGCGATGTCGAGCCCGCAGGTGCGAAATTGAAAGATCCGCTGGAGCACTTGCAACGCGGCTCGCAGCGTCTTCGCGCTCGTGAATGGGCCGTAAAGCTTCACGCCCTTCCGCCGCGGCGAGCGCGTGAACTCCACCCGCGGAAAGTCTTCCCGAATGCGAATTTGAATATAAGGAAACGACTTGTTGTCTTTCAATTCGATGTTGAAGCGCGGCTGAATGTCTTTGACGAGCCGGGCCTCCATGAGGAGGGCGTCGACTTCCGTCTCCGCCGGCAGGAAATCGATATCGGCGATGAGCTTGACGAGATCGGCGGTGCGCGGATCCTCGGCTCCCGCCTTCGTAAAATAATGCGACGCACGGTTTCGCAGGTTTTTGGCTTTGCCGACGTACAGCACGATCCCCTGAGCGTCTTTCATGATGTAGACGCCCGGAGCCGTGGGGAACTTTCGCGCCTTGTCGCCAGGGGTGACCGGGGCCGATCCTTCTTCCGCCATGTGCGAGTCCTTCCGGGGATTCTGCGAGCATCACTATTGTAGGCGTCGTTGCTCTTCGCAGAGAATGGGAACATAAACGGCAACTGCCCTCCCCCGTCAGATGCGCCGCCTTGCGACAATTCCTCGCTTTCGATACGATCCTGACAGACTTATGGCGACGCAATCCCCAATCTACCTGGACAATCACGCCACAACGCGCTGCGATCCGCGCGTCGTCGAGGCGATGCTCCCCTATTTCAGCGAAGTTTACGGCAACCCCGCCAGCCGGCATCATGCGTTCGGCGCCGACGCCTCCCAGGCCGTCGAGACCGCTCGCGAACGTGTCGCCGAACTCATCAACGCCTCGCCCAAAGAAATCGTTTTCACCAGCGGCGCCACCGAAAGCGACAATCTCGCGATCAAGGGCTCTCTCGCGTTATTGCGCCGGCAGGGCGATCATTGCGTCATGGCCGTAACGGAACATCATGCCGTGCTCGATGTCGGCAAACGCCTGCAACGCGAAGGCTGGAACGTCACGTTTCTTCCCGTCGACTCCCAGGGCCGTGTCACGGCGCAGCAAGTCGCCGACGCGCTGACGCCGCAAACCGTTCTCGTCAGCTTGATGCTCGCCAACAACGAGATCGGCGTCATCCATCCCATCGCCGCGATCGGCGCGCTCTGCAAACAACGCGGCATTCTGCTGCATTCCGATGCGGCTCAGGCTGTCGGGAAGATCCCTGTCGACGTGCAGGCCCTCGAAGTCGACTTGCTCAGTCTTTCGGCCCACAAAATGTACGGACCCAAAGGCATCGGGGCTCTTTACGTTCGCCGACGCAATCCGGCCGTTCGCCTCGAACCCCTTTTCGACGGCGGCGGCCATGAACGCGGTTTCCGCCCCGGGACGCTCGCGGTCCCGCTGATCGTCGGCCTCGGCATGGCGTGCTCGATCTCCCGTTCGCTGCTCGACACGGAAAGCGAACGCGTCCGCCAGCTTCGCGACCGCCTCTTCGCAGGCTTGACCATCGAATTGCCCGATATCGTTCTGAACGGCCCGCTTCTGGGCGCCGATCGGTTGCCAGGAAACCTGAACGTGAGCATCCCCCACGTTCACGGCGAAGCCTTGCTCATGGCCCTTAAACGCCTCGCCGTCAGTTCCGGTTCGGCGTGCACGTCCGCCAGCGTCGAGCCGAGTTACGTGCTCCGCGCCCTCGGCCGCGACGACGATTTGGCGCATGCCAGTCTCCGTTTTGGCGTGGGCCGGTATAATACTTTTGAGGAGATCGATATC
>JBAXFO010000023.1:0-15322 GCA_037139885.1 Planctomycetota bacterium | reverse complement strand
GCGAGCGGATCGCCGGGGACGCCGGGGAAGACGCCGGGAGAATTGCCTAGACCACCGGGACCTTGGCCGGTTCCCGAGCCACCGGGATATCTCCCGGTTCCGCCCGGACCGCCGGGCGATCCTATCCCGCCGCCGGGCCGGCCGGTCGCGAAGGGATTGGGTCCGCCGCCGGGAACGTCGCCGCCTCCCGGAAAACCTCCGGAGCCGCTTCCTCGACCGGTTCCTGGCGGAACGCCTTCGGGGATTTCGCCGCCGCCGGGGAAGCCGAGGGGCGCGCCGCCGCCGCCGAGAACGCGAGGCCCCATGCCTTTCGGAGCGGCCCGAGTCACATGGGAGGGTTCGAGATCCACCTTCGCGACCTGACGCCACGGCTGTTGATCGATCTTGTCGTTCGAAAAATCGAACGCCCAGTCCGCCTCGACGAGTTCGTAACCGAAATCGACCTGGTAGTCGCGCAGCGACTGCAGGGCTAAGTAATAGTTCTCGACCCCGCTCGGCCGCACGAGAAACAGCAAATATGGACTATCGGACTTCTCCGGAATCGGCGCCCCCGGCTTGCGTATGACTTCGCGCGCGAGGGGCCCGGTCCGTGCCTCCACGGCCCGGCGCAAGCTGTCGGGCGACAAGGCTGCGGTCGTCAGCGTCGTCGGCCCGGGATGCACCGCGACGCCTGCGTCGGAAACTTCGATATACACCGGCTTGGCGGCGGATCCGTGTTTGCCCTTATAGGGCACCAGCGAGAAGACCGCCCGTTGGTTCGACTTGCGTCTCTGCACGTTGCGCAGCGCCGTTTCAAGCGAAACGAGATCGCGCGTGAGTTGTTCACGCAGTTTCAAATGCCCCTGGCTGGTTTGGCGCACGCGTTCGAATTGATCTTTACGCGCCAGCAGTTCCTTTTGCAGAGCTTGCAGAGCGACGTCTTCGAGCGCGACTTTGCGTGCGAGCTCCCCAGCCGAGAGTTTCCGGTCCTCGATGGCGTCGTCCGTTTTCGCCAGGGCTGCGAGAACCATGGTGATTTGCCGGGAAAGCGCATCTTCCTCGGCCTTCAGTTCCGCATGGATTTTGTCTTTTTGAACCTGCCAGTTCGCTTTCATCTTGGCGTCGCGATCTTTGACGGCGGACTCGCGATCGGCTTCCTGTGCGAATTTGCGGGCGAGATAGGCGTCGTGAGCTTTGTTCTGAGCGACGATCTTCGAGCGGCGATTGACGACCATGAGCAGCAAAATGAACGCCCCCATGGCGCACAGCAACACCGCCAAAAATGGGAAGGTGTTGACTTCAAGTTTGCGTCGAGGACGTCGCATCGATCCATCCGGAAACGACTCAAATTCGCAGCGGCTCCCTCATCCCGAACGGAACGCGGGAGCGAAAGCATCATGCCGCCTTTTTGGGCGTCTGCACGCGGGTCGTCAAAAGGTGAATCGCCGCGGTCAAGCTTTGCACAGCCTCCTCGAACGCCCCCGCTCCGGCCAGAGCGCTCAAGTTCTGCGCGAGCGTTTCTTGCAACCGCGTCAACTCGGCGCCCCCCTGTTGCAGGCTCGCCAGGGCCGTCGTCTGCAGCGTCAAATTCTTGGTCACGTCGGCAAGCCCGTGCTGGTGTTTTTGGCCTGTGACTTGAAGAACATCGGCAAGTTGCGTCATGGCGCCGAGCATCTTTTCCTGACGAGTGAGCAACTGGCCTTCGAGCTCCGACAGACGCTGCGCGTGTTTCGCGAGAGCTCCGCCGATCGCCGACTCAAGACTGGAGACGAGATGCTTGTGTTGTTCCTTCGCCGAATCGCGGCCCGCGCCCGCGATGTGTTCCAGGCTTTTCGACCACAGTTCCGATTGCCGACGAACCAGACTTTCGGCGGTGTCGAACATGTGCTGGCTGCTCGATTCGACGGCCGAAAGCAAGGGAGCGTGGTCGGCGGCCGTCCGTAAGAAGCGATGGCCGAGGTCTTCCTCCGCGGTGACGTCGACCAGTTCCAAAATGCGTTGCTCGCTGCGTTCCACGAGGAAGCTGATGAACATGAGCACCATCGTCAAACCCAGGCCGAGCGCGGTCGCGTCGAAAGCGAGACCCAGGCCGCCGGTCAGCGAGGCGACATTTTCGAGTTTATCGTCGACGCCTGTGATCGCGTCGGTGATGCCGAGCACGGTGCCGAGGAAGCCGAGAATGGGAATCGCCCAGGTGATGAAGCGTGTGAGCGAATAACTCGATTCGAGATTCAAGGCGTCGGCGTCGGCGAGGGTGTGCATGTGATCGTCGAGTTCGTTCGCCGAGCCCCGGCTTTTGACGAATTCGAGAATCGCCCGATAACGTCGGCCGATCCACGTGCCGCCCCATGCTGCGAGCGTGTCTTCATGAGTTTTCAGCAGAACCGCGGCCTGGGCGGGAGCGACGGGTTTACCGTCCCATTCGGGAACGATCTCGGCTTTGAGCCCCGCGTTCTGGCGGATCGAGCCGAGCCATTTCGCTCCGAGCACGGCCACCGCCGCACAGAACATGACGAACTCGACCTTCTCGACCGGGTGATGCAGATAGCGTTCGATCAGCTTCTGCGTTTCGGCGTCGAGGAACATGCCGAGCGAAACAGCATAGAGGATCAAGGAGCCCAGCGGCACGCCGACAACGAAGGCCGCCATGGTTGCCGACACGCCCGAGCCCTTGCGAAGATTTTTGGCAGACATCCGTGTCCTCGGTAAAGAGCGCCGCGCTGCCGCAGGCGCGGAGCAGCAGACTCTCTGGTATGTTCGACCGTTCGAGACGGCGGAGGATAGCGAATCGCGCCGGCCGGTCGAGAGCGATCGGATAAAACTCTCGTCAGGCGCGAAGGCAGGGAAATGGCGTGAAGCCGGTAAGCGAACGATCGCATAAAACAGGCAAGATGGATCGTTCACGAACGCACTCGGAGAAACGTCTCATGGCTAACGACACCTCGCGCGACCGGCTGCTGGCGGTTTTCAAGGAGCGCGCCTTCTCGTTCGGCAAGTTCACGCTCGCCTCGGGCAAAGAAAGCACCTACTACGTCAACAGTAAGAAGGCGATCTTTCAATCGGAAGTCGTCAGCCTGCTCGGCGATGTGCTTTTCGATGTGACGAAAGACATGCGGATCGACGCCGCCGGGGGGCTTGAGGTCGGCGCCATCCCGATGGCGGCGACGCTCGCGCAAGCGTATCACCGCCACGGCCGGCATCTCGAAGGCTTCTTCGTCCGCAAACAACCCAAGAGCCACGGTAGCCAGGAACGCATCGAAGGCGTTCTCAAGCCCGGCATGCGCGTCGCCGTGCTCGATGACGTTTTGACCACGGGCGGTTCGGCGATGCAAGCGGTCGCCGAGATCGAGAAGGCCGGGGCGACGATCGTCGCGGTCGTGTGCATCGTCGACCGGCTCGAAGGCGCCCGGGCCGCGATCGGAGCGAAATACGACTTCCTACCGATCTTCACGATCCGCGATTTCGGCGTCGAACCGCCGGCCGCTTCGTGATCCATCCGTGATCAACGCTGCGCGAAGTGTCTGGGGTCGATCATCGGCGCCCGGGCGTCGCGCACATCGCGAAGATATTCATGGCAGCGCACACAGCTCATCGTCAGATCTTGATACGCCAAAACGACGCCATCGAGGTTTTTCGCCTTCGCCTTCTGAATCACGGTTTCGGCGGCGCGCTGAAAGGCGTTGCTATGCAACTCGAATTTCGGCGTCCGGTTCGCGAGCCATTCCGAAGTCCGACTCAGTTTGACGAGTTCATCGGCATTGGCGATGATCTTGGGAAAATCTCCCAGGGCGATCGCTTGCAGCATGAGTTGCGAGAATCGTAGCTTGTCGATCATCAGTTGATTGAGCTGCAACTTCTGATTTGCCTCCGCGAGCGGCAACGCCAATCCCAAACACACAACCGCCGCGAACGATGCAAGTTTGCGAAACATGGCCAGCCTCCGTGGAAATTCGAGCGAATGGGTCCGCCCGCTCCTATTGCAAATGACACGCCAATGGTCGAAACGAGAAGTTTTCGACGTGCGCCGCCCCCTTCGCGGCACAACGTGTGCGAAAATCGCGGCGGGGTGTGCGATTTCGGCGTGCGTCCTGCGTTCGTCGGTTCGGGCGTTTCGTTCATCGCTCCATTGCTTTCGCGCGAAATTTCCGATAGCCTTCCTTTCATCCGTTTCGCTCTTGGTTTCATCAATTTGCAAGGTTCTCTCCATGGTACGATCTCGGTTGGCCGTTCTCTTTTTCGCGGTGTTGACTGCGACTCCATTCGTGTTGGCGCAGCATGAATTCGATCCGCTGGCGAAAAAGATCGCCAAGGCGTCGGACGATGGCTTGAAGACCTTGAAGCGGATGCAACTCGCGTCGGGCTTGACGGCCGAACTTTGGGCTGCGGAGCCGTTGCTGGCGAATCCCGTCGCGTTCTGCTTCGATGAGAAGGGACGCATTTTCGTCGCGGAATCGTTCCGCCTGCACTCCGGCGTGCCCGACAATCGCAATCACATGAAATGGCTCGACGACGAACTCGCCAACCGCACCGTCGCCGATCGGTTGGCGATGTACAAGAAATATAAGTTCACGCCGACGGAACTGCCCGATCGCGTGCGCATGCTTTTCTCTTCAACCGGAGCCGGCAAACCCGACAAGGCGACCATCTTCGCCGACGGTTTCAATCGTCCCGAAGACGGCCTCGGTTCGGGCGTGCTCGCTCATCGCGGCAGCGTCTATTACACCTGCATCCCCGATCTTTGGCTCCTCAAAGACACCAAGGGGGACGGCAAGGCGGATGTCAAGAAATCGCTGCAAACCGGCTATGGCGTCCACATCGCGTTTGTCGGCCACGATTCGCACGGCCTGAAAATCGGCCCCGACGGCAAGCTCTACTTCTCCATCGGCGATCGCGGTTTGCATGTCGAAACCGATGGCCGCGTCGTCTCCTCGCCGGATTGCGGCGCCGTGCTGCGGTGCAATCTCGATGGCTCGGAACTCGAACTCGTTCATGTCGGCTTGCGGAACCCGCAAGAATTGGCGTTCGATAAATTCGGCAATCTCTTTACCGTCGACAACAATGCCGACGGCGGCGACCAGGCCCGCGTCACGCAGATCGTCGACGGCGGCGACACCGGCTGGCGGCTTGGGCATCAATATCTCCCCGGCCTGGGCACCTGGAAATCCGAAAACACCTGGCAGCCGCACAACCCGCAACGCAGCTCGTATTTCGTGCCGCCGATCGTGAATCTCTCCAGCGGACCCTCGGGGCTCACCTATCATCCGGGCGTCGCCCTGCTGCCGGACAAGTATCAGGACCATTTCTTCCTCTGCGATTTCAAGGGCAGCTCGTCCGCGAGCATCATTCACAGTTTTGCGTTCAAACCGAAGGGGGCGTCGTTCGAGGTGGTCGATCGCTCGGATTTCGCCAAGGCGATCCTCGCGACCGATTGCGATTTCGGCCCCGATGGCGGCTTCTATCTCAGCGACTGGGTCGAAGGCTGGAACCTGACCGGCAAGGGCCGCATCTACCGCATCGCCGACCCGAACAAGGCCGACGATCCGCTCGTCAAATCAACCCAAATTTTGATCGCCGAGGGCATGTCCAAACGCGGCCTCCCCGAACTCGTGAAGCTTTTGGCCCACGACGACATGCGCGTCCGCCTCGACGCCCAGTTCGCCCTCGCCGAGCGTAAAGCCCAGAAAGAACTTGAGACCGTCGCCCGCGCTGACAAATCGCTGCTCGCCCGCTTGCACGGCATCTGGGGCCTGGGGCAACTGGGCCGCAAAGACCCAAGCGCCGTCAAAGGCCTCGTGGCGCTGCTCGACGATCCCGAGATCGAAGTCCGCGCCAACGCCGCCAAAGTTTTGGGCGAGGCTCGTCAAGAAGCCGCTCGCGAAAAGCTCCTTAAGTTGTTGAAAGACGATTCCGCCCGCGTTCGCTTTCATGCATCCTCCGCGCTGGGACGCGTCGGCACGATCGACGTCATCCCCGCCCTGTTCGATGTCCTGCAAGCGACGGGCGATAGCGATCCGTATCTGCGGCATGGCGTCGTCGTCGCGCTGGCCACCATCAAAGACGCGGCCCCCGTGTTGGCGAAGGCGATCGAGAATCCCAATTCGGCCGTGCGTCTGGGGGCGCTGCTCGCCTTGCGCAAACTCGAACACGCTGACGCCGGCAAATTTCTGAACGACACGGATCCGAAGGTCGTTCTCGAAGCGGCGCGGGCCGTTTACGATACGCCGATTCCCGCCGCGTTGCCGACGCTCGCGACGCTTCTCGATCGCCCGCTGCCCGATCCGAAAGTCTTGCCCGCGCCGCAGCAGGAATATCTCTTACGTCGTGCGGCCGCGGCTCATTATCGCCTCGGCGGTTCGGAAAACGCTCTCGCCGTCGCCCGCTTCGCCGCCAAAGCCGGCATGCCGGAAAGCGTTCGCCTGGAAGCTCTCAAATTCTTGCAGCAATGGCAGAAACCCTCGGGCCGCGATCCGATCATCGGTCTCTGGCGTCCCCTCGCGGAGCGCCCGGCCGAACCGATCGCGGAAGCGGTGCGGACCGCGTTGCCCGGGCTGATGACGAGTTCGGACAAGATCCGCACCGAGAGCGCGAATTTGGCCGCCCAGCATGGCATCAAGGAAGTCGGACCGGCCTTGGTCAAGATCGTCACCGATCCGACCAAGTCCGCCCTCGTTCGCCTCGAAACGCTGAAGGCTTTGGAGACGCTCAAGGATAATGGACTGAAGGACGCCGCGGAAGCGATCGCGAAAGACGCCGACGGCCGCCTCCGCCATCAAGCTCGCCGCATCTTGCTCGCCAAGGCGGACACGGCCAAGATCGTCGCCGAGCTCTCCGACGTGCTCGACGGCGCCACCATCGCGGAGAAGCAGGGCGCGCTCGCCTGGCTCGCGGATTTGAAAGCGAACGAAGCCGACTTGGTCATCGGGCAATGGGTCGATCGCCTCGCCAAGAAGCTGGCTCCGAGCGAAATCCATCTCGATATTCTTGAGGCCGCCAAACAACGCGAGGCGGTCGCCCCCATTCAAAAATCGCTGGCCGCCGTCATCGCGAATCGGCCGAAGGGAGATGAACTCGGGGATTTCCGCGAGACGCTCTCCGGCGGCGACGCGGAGATGGGCCGGAAAGTGTTCGTCGAGCGCACGGAACTCGCCTGCGTCCGCTGCCACAAAATTCAAGGCTCCGGCGGCGACGTCGGCCCCGAACTCGCCGGCCTGGGCAAACGCGTTAACCGCGAATACATTCTCGAATCGATCGTTCTGCCCAACAAGCAAATCGCCAAGGGCTACGAAACCGTCGTCCTCGTGCTCGGCAACGGCCAAGTCAAGAGCGGCATCCTCAAAGGCGAAGACGAAAAATCGGTCCGGCTCATGAACGCCGAGGGCCAAATCCTCGTCATTCCCAAGACCGAAATCGACGACCGCAACCGCGGCCCCTCCGCCATGCCCGCCGATATCATCCAGAAGATGTCCCGACGGGAACTGAGGGATTTGGTGGAGTATTTGTCGGGGCTTTAAACGGCACGAATCGGAGACATCGATCCACTCCGTGTGACCCCTCATCCGGCTCACGCGGGAGATTGAAAGATCTGAATCGAGTTGAAACCCCTCACAAAATCTCGCGAACCAGGGGCACATCTTCGGTGATCAGCTTCAACGGGCGATTGTCGGCGGTGTGCAGTTCCTGGTCGGGATCGATGCCGAGCAAGTGATACATCGTCTTGCCGATGCTCGCGAGTTTGTATTCGGCGTCACGTGGATAGGCGGCCTGGGCGTCGGTCGAGCCAACGACCAGGCACGGTCGGACGCCGCCGCCGGCCATCAAAACGAACTGCGAATTGCCCCTCGTTCGCCAGTTTGGCCGAGCGTTCGGTGAGCGGAGCGGAGCAGGGATGGCGGCTCTTTGCTCATTCTCGAAGAATGACAGGTGGGAGTCGGCGAGGCGACGCGTCGCCGACCTCCATCCGAAAGCCTATTTCACATCGGGTTCGATGACTTCAATGCGGTGCACTTGATAGCGGGCTCCGCTGGCGCGGTCTTCCGACGGCAGCACCATGCCTTCGACGCGGACCATTTGGCCGTCTTTCAGGTGATCGAGATTCTCGCCGGTCAGCGACAGGGAGCCGCCGTATTTGTCGTCCGATTCGATGGCGGCGTAACGCAGTTTCCAGGCACGGCGGAACTGCGAGAGTTGGCCGACGACGACTTGATAGTTGTTCGCCTGACCGAAGCGGACGGTCATGACGTTGTTTTTCTCGGTGCGTTCGCCGGGCAAACTCGTTGGCAGTTCCACCGCCTGGCCGGCCACGACTTCCACGCCGGGGCCATAGGCGGAACCGGCCGGCAGGGCGCTGGCGTGGGGCAGCCCAGTCGGGGCGGGATTTTGGTCGGCATACGCCTGTCCCGTCGGCACGACCACGGTTTGCGGTTCGAGCTTGCCGTTCGGCTGCATCATCATGACTTGATGTTGGCCGGGGGGCAAGGTGGCGAGAGCTTCGTTGATCGCCAGCGGGTCGCGAACGACGCCGCCCGTCGAAGCCGCGCAGGTCGAGCACGTGGCGCTGGCTTGCACGATGCCTTCCTGGGGGGCTTTCTCGGCGGATTTGGCGCAGGTGGTGCAACTTTCCGCGGCGACTGGCGCGGGGGGCGCCTTGGCCGTGACGCGGCTCGATTTTTCGACCTTGGCCGTCTTGATCGCACTGGCCGTCGACGTCTCGCGGCACGTTTTCGACGTACACGATCCGCCCGTTACGGTTTGGCTGACCTTGCTGCTCGAAGTGCCTTGGCACCCCGTCAACCAGACGCTGGCCGCCAGCCCCATCGACATCGCGAATGCTTTAGTACGCACCGGATCCTCCGTCCATTTGAGCGATTTTGAGAGATCAAGAGGGAACGCGGCGGCCGCGAGCGTGGACACATCAGCCACGAGCGGGAAAGTCGCAACGGCAGTCGGCTTCGCAAGGGCCGGGCGTTCCTGTCAGGATCGTTGCTTCGATTCTCCTAGAATTCACTATCGGCCGGACGCCGGGCCAAGATGACGAATTTTCTGTATCTGCGCATTGCATTGCCTGGAGGAGCGCCGCCGCGGGCGACGAAGACGCCGAACGGGGCGCGGTTTCCCTGGTTTTCCGGCGCGAGAATGTCAAGATGGGCTTAAGTGGGGGGGCGACGGTTTGGGCGTGACAGCGACCGCCAACGAAAAACAGGCCTGCGATCCGTATTGATCGCAAGCCTGGGGGTTGAATTAATGGGCCGCCGGCAATCCCCTCACTGCCGTACGGCCCCAAGGCCCTCTTCTTCTCCCCAAAAGTCGAGGACGAACAAAACTAGGTCGCAAACGGCGCGAAGGCAAATCGGTCGCGCCGATTTTGACCAATCTGCCGCGTTCGCCGATGTTTGGCTTCGGTTCGAGACTTCGAAAGGTCGCTCATGCGTATCGCCTGCGTGCAATTCGATCCCCAGCTGATGGATGTGCCGGGCAATCAGGCGCGGGCCGAAGCCCTCATCGCGCAGCGCGTCGCGCGGGGATGCGTCGACCTCCTGCTCATGCCGGAGATGGCGTTCACCGGTTATTGTTTCAAAGACCGCACCGAAATTCTTCCCTATTGCGAGTTGGCCGAGAACGGGCCGACCGCGTCTTGGTGCCAGCGCACGGCCCGGCGACTCGATTGCGTCGTCGTCGCCGGCTTTCCCGAACGCGGTCGCGATGGTCGGCTGTTCAATTCGCTGCTGGCCGTCGACGCTCACGGGGCCGTGCGCCACGTCCATCGCAAGCATTTCCTGTACACAACGGACGAGTCGTGGGCCACGGAAGGCCCCGCGTTCACGCGCAGCGAACTCCCTGGCCTGGGCCGCTGCGCGTTCGGCATTTGCATGGACGTCAATCCTCATCAGTTCAAGGCCCCCATCGACCGCTTCGAGTTCGCGTCGTCGCTCTTCACGCCGCCGCTAGGTCATCATGAACTCCCGGAGGGGCGCCGGCTCAACACCGATGTGGTGATCCTCGCCGCCAATTGGCTCCGCAACCCGGCAGATGCCGAACTCGGCGACGAGGAACATTGCCGGCATCTGGTCAATTACTGGGCGTATCGGCTGTCGCCCGCGCTGGCGCAGCCCGTGGTCGTGGCCATCGCCAATCGCGTCGGGGTCGAACGCGACGCCCGGTTTGCCGGCTGCTCGTGCGTCATCGATTTGCGGACGCAAACATTGCTCGGCCGACTGAACGGAATTGAAGAGGATGTCTTAGTCGTCGATGATGTGCCGGATTATGCGTTTCGCGCCCGGGCTTAACACCAACCCGAGTCGAACGTTGGGAATCCCGTTTGCATACCGGTTTCCAGCGTGCTACCTTTTCAAGCAGCCTGGGCGTTTCCCTTCCCCCATGATGGCGACATGCTGGAATTTCTCACGCAGTGGCAACTCAAGCTCGGCCTGGTCGGTTTCTCGGCGCTGTTGGCCGGGTCTGGCTTCGGCGTCGGCTTGATCGTCGGACTGTTGTGCCGTCGTTCTGCGGCGGTTCCGCTTCCGCCGGCTCCTGTCGCTCTGCCGCCTGCGGAAGATCCCGATCCGGCGCGAGACAAGCGCCGCAATCCGCGCCGTCCCGGACGGTCGGTTGAGGTCTACGTCGCCATTCCCGGCTCGATTTCGGATCCTTGCAAGGGAGTCGTTCTCGATCGCTCGGTGGGCGGGCTCGGCCTGCTCGTGGGGGATGAATATCCGGTCGAGAGCCGGATCAGCGTTCTCCCTGCGGCGGCTTCGAAAATGACGCCGTGGGTTGAAATGCAAGTCAAGTCATGCCGCCGCAGCGGCGAAGATTGGGAGATCGGCGTGCAATTCTTGCAAACGCCGCCGTATGCGACCATGGTTCTCTTTGGTTGAACTCTTTCCAAACAGCGCTCCGAGTCGTTTACAAAGCGTCGCGCGTGAACTGCTTGTCGCTGAACTCCGGGTTGATTTGCACGTTCGAGAAGAAGTATTCGCCGAGCAATTGGCCCTTCACATCGCGCAAAATCGCACCCACTTGCAGCCAGTGTTCCGTGTCGTAGTAGAGCGTCAGTTCCGAGAGTTGGTCTTCTTCCGGCGGATCGTACGGCGAGCGCACGAACTTGTGGCACTTCTGCCCACCGAGCTTTTCGACGGGCACAATTCCCTCGTATTTCAAGAATAGTTTGCCGTTATCTTTCGCTCGCTTCATGCTGGCGAGAGTTCGTTCGGTCGATTTTTTGAAGCCGAACTGAGCGATGGTGAAGCGGCCGGACGCCTTGGCGTCGGCGCCGTCGACATCGCGGGTTTGGATGCCCAGAAACTTGAGCGGTCCCCAACCGCGGGCCAACATCTTGCCGTTGTTCTCGCCCTCGACGAAGAGCACCTTCGACGCCAACCCCGCTCCTTCGGTCCACGACATATGCACGGCAAACGGCTTCTCGCGGAAACGGACCTCGCACTTCTCGGGTTTGCGCAAAACGCCGTTGATGCGTTCGTGTTTGTCGAACGAATGCGCGTATCCATGAATGGTGTCGTCGTATTTCTTAAGGCTCATCGGGAAGAAACTGTAGGGGTCGCGACGCAAGATTTCGTCGAGCGTTTCGGCGGCGGGAGCGTCGATCACGGGCGACTCTTCGGTGTGCCCGGGCCGCAAAACTTCCGGCGGCTTACCCGGTCGCGCGACCCAAAGGCCGATCGCGACGACAATGATCGGCATGATGATAAGACGCCAGCGTTTCATGGGATCCTTCCGCAAAATCATGGACGGAACTCGACTGTTAGCGTAAATCGTCGCGAAGATAGGGTCAACGCCAACTGGGGGGCGGCCGCAACGCGCGATTCTTCAAAAAGGACGGGTCGCTTCCCTTTGTGTCGCCGATTGTCCTGGACGACGCCTTACCGGTGACGTACCTCAATTCGTGAGAAAGCCTCCATGCATTTTTCCCGAGAGACATCATGGACAATCGATCCGAAACTTCGGCTTCCGGCAGTCCCATCTATCGACATCAACCGCGCGAGCGAAGTTTCGAGCTTCCCGAGCATTCGTGTCGGAATTTGGAAGACATCGAAGCGCATATCGAGAAGCACATCGGCAAAATCGAGTGGGTTTTCCACGAACTCGTGTCGGACCTCGTTCATCTCGACGTCCTCTTCGTCAAGGCGACGAAAGAGCGACCGTATCATGTGCTGGTCACCAGCGGCGTCAGCGACGAAGCGATGAACGTGCCCAAGGGCATGGAGAAATTCGCCCGCGCGGAACTCTTGATCGCCCTGCCCGAGGATTGGCCTCTCACGCAAGCCGATTTCAAAGACGGCGCCAATTACTGGCCCGTTTTTTGGCTCAAACAGATCGGCCGGTTGCCCCACGATTACAACACCTGGATCGGCTGGGGACATACGATCCCCAATGGCGATCCGCCCCAGCCGATTGAGAATACATCGTTCACCGGCGTCGTTCTGGAGCCTCCGTTCTGGCTGCCCGCGGAATTCTTTCAATTGACGACCCAGGCAGGCGATCTGGTCTCCTTTTACGACCTCGTGCCTCTTTATTTCGAAGAAATGCAACTGAAGCTCAAACTCGGCGTGGAAGAATTGGAAAAGCGGTTCGAACGAGCGGAGATCGGCTTCGTTCTCGATCCGCATCGACCCAACGTCGCCCAATCGGAGTGACGGCTTGAACGCCGATAGCGTCAATCTCGCCCCGCCGCTTGACGCAACGCCTCTCGGCGATAAAAAGACGAAGCGTTCACGGTGAGATAGCTCAGCTGGTAGAGCGGAGCCCTGAAAAGGCTTAGGTCGCCGGTTCAAATCCGGCTCTCACCAATCGTTTCCTGCCCAAACCTCGCCTTCCACCTGGAAGGCTTCTTTTTTTTCCGCCATCTTCGACCGGAAAACTGTGGAAGATTTTTCCGGTTGTGTCGATTATGATGGCAAGCGCTTTGAAGGAACATTCCGTTTTCGCGAAGGAGGCACCGATGCGTGCTATTTGGCTCGGTCTTGCGGTCTTGAGTCTTTCGTTCGCTCTGTTCACCGGCGCCGAAGCCGGCGGCGAGAAGATACCGAAGGAAACGACCCTCAAGGGAACCATTACCTGCGGCAAATGCGATCTGGGCGTCACCAAGACGTGCGCCACCGTCATCGTGACGAAAGAAGGCGGCAAAGATGTCGTCACTTACTTCGATGCCGCCGGCCACAAGAAGTTTCACAAGGACACCTGCAACGAACCCAAGGCGGGAACCGTCACAGGCGTTGTGACGACCGCCAAGGACAAGCGGACCATCGCGGTCAGCTCGGTCAAGTACGAATAGACCGACGTCGCCAGCGCGAGCTCAGTCGATCTTTCATGGGCGTGGCCTTTCGAGGCGACGCCCGTTTTCGTTTTCCGCCCGAACCTCCCCAATTCCCCGGTCATTTTCCGCGCGATCCCATTTCTTGCGAAATCGACTTCATTCGCTGTTGACATCTGCCGGGGTCACCGTTATGGTCCCGCCGCTTCGGTTCCCAAAACTTGAGTGAAAGTTTTTCGCTCAGGTGAGTCGTCAAGAACGACGCAACGGCAATGGGCGGGGGCCTGCTGCCGAAGCCAATGGCGATTTCGAGGGAATTCATACCGGCCGCAGGTCGGGACTTGAGCATCAGGGGATAGAGTCCAGGATCGCGGACACGGTGACGCGGTGGTCGTTGGACCAAAGGGAGGCCAGGGGTGGCTATGCAAATCCATATGTTCGGACGCACGATGGGGGGCCTGTGCTTGACGGCCTTGCTGGCGACAGCAGTTCCGCTTCAGGCACAAGATTTCGCGCCGCAACCTCCGCGCACGCGACAATTGTTGAAAAACGCCCGCGAGCTTTATGCTCGCGGCGAATACGACGGCGCCGCCCAGCTCTATGAGCAGGTCGCCCGCAGCCGCGAGTCGCTGACGCCCAACGAACAGGCCGATCTCAACACGCAGATGCAGCAAAACGGCATCGCGCAAAAGGAACGGCTGCAAGGCCTCATGTTCCTCGATCAAACCGAAAAATTTCTCGCCGCCGGCAAGCCGAACGAGGCCGGTACGAACTTGAGCTATGCTCAGTCGAACCAGTTCCTCTCCGCCGCCGACAAGCAGCGGGCCCAGTCGCTGGCTCAAGAAGTGAGCCGGTTGCGGGTCAGCGGCGTCGATTCCAAATCGGATCCGGCGGCTCTCGTCACCCGGGCCCGCGACGCTCTCAAGCGCGGCGATATCGATGCCGCCGAGACGCTCGCCCGTCAGGCGGAAAAGAACCGCTCGATGATGTCGGGCCTGGCGTTCTGGGGAGACACCCCGGCCCGCGTTCTCGAAGACGTGCGCGTCGCTCGCATCAAGATGCCGGCCCCCATGGACGTGTCGCGGAAAGAAATTCTCGTCCCCGTCGGCAAAGACGCGCTCAACACCGCGATGGACAACACCATCGATCCGGGCAAAGCCGTCTCCAACTATTCGCCCGCAGCCAGCGGCGACCGCGCCCGCGTGAAGGCGCAAGCTCATCAGCTCGTTCTCGAAGGCTATAAGGCTCTCGAAGCCAACAACCTCGACCAGGCGACCGCTCTGGCGAAACAAGCCAAGGATTTGAAGGCCGACATCGAATGGTTCGAGCCGAACCCCGATAAGCTGCTCGCCGACATCAGCCGGCGCAACGCCAGCTCCGATGTCGTCGCCACCGGCAACGACCCGGTCGCCATGCTGCGTCAAGGACGCGCGTACTATCAGCAACAACGCTATGACGACGCCGAGAAGCTCGCGCTTCAAGCCGAGGCTTTGAATCGTCGTTATGGTCTGTTCGAAGATTCGCCCAAGAAGTTGCGTGACGATGTCGCCCGCGCTCGCAACCAGCTCGACGCCGAGAAGTCCGCCAAGTTGACCGCGGAAGCGCGTCGGCAGATCAAGCTCAACAACTACGCCGAGGCTCGTAATCTGGCCATCCAGGCCAAGAACATGAACGTGCAGGCGTCGATTCTGAAGTGGTCCGATACGCCGGACGCCGTGCTCCGCGATGTGGCTCGGCTCGAGAAGATCAATCCGCAGACGTCGCCGCTCACGCCCGCTCCCGATATCGCTCAGATGGGCAGTCCGTCCGCCCCGGATAGCCTGGAATCGGGCCAGGCGCGTATGCAAAACAAGAGTCGCGCCGCCACGCTGGTCGCCGAAGCCCGGTCGCTCGAACGTCAGGAGCACCTGGTCGAAGCCCGTTCGAAGGCGCTGGAAGCTCAGAAGTTGGCCGTCCAGTGGACGCCGACGGATGACAGCCCCGCGGCCGTGCTCCGCGATTTGGATTCGAAGGCCGCGGCTCGCATCCGTTCGCTCATGAGCCAGGCCACTGAAACGGTCGTCAACAACCCGGCCGACA
>JBAXFO010000022.1:0-15472 GCA_037139885.1 Planctomycetota bacterium | reverse complement strand
ACCGTACAGTCGGCGCCCTTCCCCGATATCGGCGCGACTCACGTCAACTCGGTTCAACCCCCGACGACAGCTCCCGAAGGCATGGTCTGGATTCCTGGCGGCGTTTTCACGATGGGCAGTTCGGCTCGCGAATTTCGCGATGCGGCGCCTGTTCATCGCGTCGCCGTCGACGGCTTTTGGATGGATCGCACGGAAGTCACCAACGCTCAGTTTGACGAATTCGTGAAAGCGACCGATTATGTGACCGTGGCCGAGAAGGCGCTCGACCCCCAATTGTACCCCAAGGTCGATCCGAAAAAGCTGGCCCCCGCATCGATCGTTTTCACCGCTCCCGACGAGAAGGTCGATCCGAATCGGCCGGGCAATGAACTGAAATGGTGGAAACTCGTTCACGGCGCCGACTGGCGACACCCCGAAGGCCCCGCGAGCGATCTCAAAGGACGCGAGCAATATCCGGTCGTGCATGTCGCGTATGTCGATGCCGTGGCGTATGCCGCGTGGGCCAAGAAGCGGCTGCCGACCGAAGCCGAATGGGAGTTCGCGGCACGCGGCGGTCTCGATGGGAAAGCGCTGTGCTGGGGCGATGAATTCGCTCCCGACGGCAAGATGCTTGCGAACACCTGGAACGGCGAATTCCCCAACTCCAACACGCTCGCCGATGGTTATCTCGGAGCCGCTCCCGTGGCTTCGTATCCGCCCAACGGTTTCGGCCTCTATGATATGGCCGGCAACGTTTGGGAATGGTGTTCGGACTGGTATCATCCGCGTTACTACGAATTCTCCCCGGAGCGCAATCCTCAGGGCCCGCGTGCAAGCTTCGATCCAAGCGAACCCAACCTGCCGAAACGCGTGCAACGCGGCGGCTCCTATCTTTGCTGCGATAACTACTGCAAACGCTACCAACCCGGCTCGCGCGGCAAAGGCGATCCCAACAGTTCGACGAATCACGTCGGCTTCCGCTGCGTGCGTTGACCTTCGCCTTTTTTGGCCGTCTCACCTGGCGACGGCAACGCCGATACCGTTTATGACGGCCCCGCGTAAGGCGCCGTCGACGGATTGTGCCGTGTCCTCTTGCAATGCCGGGAGTCGACGCTTCATAATGAAGGCCGATTGGAATTGGCCAAGGATTCCGTGGTCGGCCCCCCTGTTCAACGTCGTCCCGCTTGCGAGAATAACATCATGAAGACTTGGCGCCTCACTCTGATTGCCGCATGCTTGTTGGCGTTGCCCGCCAGCGTTTCCGCGCAGCAACTGGTCGTTCAGCCGAATCCGCAGATGATTTCAGGCCCTGTGTATACATACCCCAACGGTTTCTACAGCCCCTATCCGGGCATCTGGGCGCCGCGGCCTTATCCGAACTTCAACTATCCGCCGCACTGGATCTACAGCTACATGCGGTTCGACGATGGCAACTACCGACAGGACCGCCGCGACGACGAAGCCGTCGGCTCGACCTATCGTGGCCGCGAAACGGTCCCCCCGGCTGTTCCTTATTCCGATTATCTGAAGAGCCAGAAGGAACTTCTGAAGGCGCGCGACATCGCCGCCACCCCGGCGCCGACCGCCGACAAAGCCCTCCTCGAAATCACTCTCCCCAACGACAAGGCGAAGATCTTCTTCGACGGCAAGGAAGCGACCGCCGGCGAAGGCAAAACTCGGTTGTTTTATACGCCCGCCCTCAAAACCGGGCAGACCTATACCTTCACCGTCCGGGCGACCTGGCCGGCTTTCCCGGACGACGCCTCGAGCGAACAAACTGTTTCGTTCAAGGCAGGGGAACGCGTACCCATCGATTTGCGGCCCAAGAATTAACGTTTGCCGTCTCGTCAGGACGGAATCGCCGCTCCTCACGCACGACGCAACTCTAAGGAACTGAATACGACATGAGTCAATCTCACAAGGACAACTGGCGCGAACTCGCCGAGCTTTTGGGTCTGCCCACCGATGGCCCCGAACCCTCCTCGGCTCCCGCCGCTCCGCCCCCCGCATCCTCGCTGAAGCCCAAAGCCGAGCCGGTCGCCGAACTGGCTCCGGTCGAAATGCCGCCCGCGGATGAACCCTCGATTGACGAACCGTCGCTCGACGAGCCCTCGGGGCCGGAATTCGCTCCCGAAACGCCCGAACACGCCGACGCACTGGAGTCGTTGGTCGGGTTCGAGGATGTCAGCATTGAAGACGGCGAGGGAGATGGCGAGGCGGAAGGAGACGCGGAAGCCAAGGAACCCGGCGACGAAAAGCCCCGCGAAGAACGTCGCGGTCGGCGTCGTGGCCGGCGTGGGCGTCGGCGTGGACGAGGCGAAGCGGAAAACGGCGAAACCCCGGCCGCGGGCGAACCTTCCCCCGAGGGCGCTCCCGCAGTCGCCCCAGCGCCGACTCCGGAACGTGAGGAAGGCCGAGGTCGACGCCGTAGCCCGCGTCCCGAACAGCCCGCAGCGCCCGTCGCCGCCGCCGCGGTGGGGCACGCTCAAGATCACGAACACGATCTCGACGAAAATTTCAGCGAAGATCTTTGGGCCGACTGGAACGTGCCCGGTTGGCAAGAACTGATCGACGGTCTGCACCGCCCCGATCGCTGATCGACACTCTACGGGATTCTTGTTATGGCGGACGCCATCGTCGATCTGGTCGGACCGGAAGATATTCCGATCATCTGCTCGCTCTACAATCAAATCTTCCGGCCCAGCCGCGACGTGGAATCCTTCCGCCGCCGCTTTCGCGGCCGCTACAACGTGCTCATGCTCATCGCCCGCGTCGGCGATAATCCCGTCGGTTTCTTTCTCGGCTTCGAGCTGAAACCGACGGTCTTCTTCTGCTGGTTCTATGGCGTCATCCCTGACCTGCGCCGTCAGGGCATCGCCTCACAGCTGATGGACGCCGTTCATAGCTGGGCGAAGCAAAACGATTACGAATCGATCCGCTTCGAGTGCCACAACAAGCACCGGCCCATGCTCCACCTCGCCATCGCCTTGGGTTACGACATCGTCGGCATGCGCTGGGACCCCGACCGCGGCGACAACCTCGTGATCTTCGAGAAAGTTCTCGGCGGCTGAGAAATTCGCCACGGGAGGACCCGGGGCGAATCACGGCGCTGCGGGAACGGTTTCTTTCACGACGCCGCCGGGGCGCATCGATTCGTCGAAGCTGAGGACGTAGGCCGCCATGGCGGCGATCATGAGGACGATGCCGACCCAGACGCGCCAGTCGCGGTGCGGCTGCTTCCACCACGAGCTTTTCGATTCGTGCGAGTGATGGGGGTGGTCGTGCTTGTGCGACATGAATGCGTCTCCGGGTTGCCGAGGCTCGTTCCAAACGCTCATCTTAAGGGCGAAGGGACGAATCGTGTACGTCGCGGGTTGGTGATTCGCGTTCGGTGGATGTCTTGTCGAGCGACGATTGTCGGCGCGGACGGCTCCCCGTGCGTCCCGCCGATTTTGACACGAGCGATGTTTTGATGTGCGTCGCGATAGCGCTCTCCTGCGGAGAGCCGCGAACGCGCGCGATCGCCTCAGCCAATACAAAAGCTCCATGCTGAAAAACCACGTCATCCTTTGCGGGCTCGGTCGCGTCGGACGGCGGGTGCTCGATTATCTTCAGGCCGCGAACGTTCCCGTCGTCGCGATCAACACCTCGCTCACGTCCGCCGAAGAAGCCGCGGCCGGCAGCATCCGCTTCTTGCGCGGCGATTTTCGCAATCGCGAATTGCTCGATCAAGCAGGCCTCGCCGACGCGCGTGGCGTCCTGATTCTCACCAGCGACGATCTCGCGAATCTTTCGACGTTGATGCTCGTCGTTCACGCCCGGCCCGATGTGCGCGTCGTCGTCCGCATGTTCAACCCGACGCTCATCACCCGCCTTGGCGGCTTCGCGAAAAACACCTTCGCCCTCTCGACCTCCGCGCTCACGGCTCCGATGCTCGCCCTCATCGCCCATGCCGGGGGCGCGATCGCGGCCTTCCGCCTGCACGACGCCGAAACGATGCTCATCACCGAATGGACCTTGCCGGAACATCACCCGCTCGTCGGCGCCCGGCTCCGTGACGTCAAGGCGCTGGCCAACGTCGATCTCGTCGCTCACGGCGTGAGCCAGCGTGCGTTCTTTTCGGACCTGGCTCTCGATGCGAAATTGCAGGCGAACGATCAACTCATCGTCTGCGGAACGACCGATGTCGTCGAACAATTGACCGGCGTCAGCGTCGCGGATCCGCTCAGCAAACATGGCTGGATCGAGACTCCGAAACGCCTCGGCATCGTGGTGAGCCGCATCCTGGCCGAGGTCGATCTGCCAGTGAAGATTTGCACCAGCGTGCTGGCGCTCGTCATCCTCTTGAGCGTGGGGCTCTTTCGCTACGGCATGCGAAACGACACGATCGTCGACGCCTTTTACCGCACGATCAGCCTGATGGCGACCGGAGCTGACATGCGCGGGCAGGACGCCGATCCCGGCTCATGGCAGAAGGCGTTCATCAGCGGCTTGCGTCTCGTCGGTGCGGCGCTTACGGCCGCCTTCACCGCGATTCTTACGAACTATCTCGTGCGGGCCCACCTCCGCGGCGCCCTCGAAGTCCGGCGCATTCCCGAGAGCGGACATGTCATCGTCGTCGGCCTGGGGAACGTCGGCTTTCGCGTCGTCGAAGATCTGGTGCGGCTGGGCAACCGGGTCGTGGCCATCGAACGCGATCGCGGCAACACCTTCATCGCCACGGCCCGTCGGCTCGGCGTGGCCGTCATCACCGGCGACGCCCTCGTGTCCGAGGTTTTGAAGCAAGCCCATATCGGCGGGGCGAAATCGCTCATCGTCTGCACCGACAACGAACTGACGAATCTCGAAATCGCCCTCCTGTCGCGCGAGCTTCACCCGGACAAACGCCTCCTCGTGCGCCTCACCGATCCCCAACTCGCCAGCCTACTCCGCGACGCGGCCAACATCCGCCTGGCCCTCTCCATTCCGGAGCTCGCCGCCCCCGCGTGCCTGGGCGACGACCTCCGAACCGTCATGCTCGCCGATGGCCAACTGCTTGCCGTGGTCGACATCACGGTGCGTCACGACGACGCCCTGGCCGGAAAGTCGGTCGCGGCATGGGCTCGCGAATATCGCCTTCTGCCGCTGTGCGTCCGCGTCAACGAACAACGCCAAGATCGCGATTTCGAAGCCGCGACTCTGCCTGCGGGAGCGGAGTTGACGGCGCTGATTACGTTCCGCAATCTGCACAGCCTCTTCCAACGGGGCGAGCGAAATTGAGCGCGACGCCCGGATCCATGACACGATCCACAGTCGGGGAATAAGCTAAGGTTGCTTGCGCTGGCGCCGCCCGAAAATTTGCGAGACTCCTTCATGCGTTCTTGGTTGCTGGCTCCGTTCGCTCTCGATTTGCGTTCGCTGGCGGCGTTTCGCATGGCGCTGGCGGCACTCGTTCTTTGGGACACGTTCGCGCGAGCGCTTCTGTTGCGCGATCACTACGCCGACGCAGGCATCTTGCCGCGCATGGCGCGGATCGCGAATTTCGATCTCTCGTTGACGGGCGATTATCAATACTGGTGGTCGCTCCACATGATGAGCGGCGAGCCGTGGGGCATCGGCGTGCTCCTCGCTCTGCAAGCGGCGGCGGCGCTTTGTCTCTTGGTCGGCTATCGCACGCGGTTGGCGGTCATCGCGGCTTTTGTGCTCGTCGTGTCGATTCAAGTTCGCAATCCGCTCATCCTCGACGGCGGCGACGATCTTATCAAATGCCTCCTCTTCTGGAGCATCTTCATTCCGCTCGGCGGACTCTGGAGCATTGACGCGGCGCTGACGCTCCGCCGGCAACGCGAAGACGACATCACCTGGGAGACCGAGGCGCTCGGCGAAGCGGGCGCGATCGGCAGCGAATCGGCGCGCAGCGGCCGCCCTGCCACGCGACCCGCGAAGGCGACGCCGCCCCACCATGCCGTCCTCTCGCTTGGCACGGCCGCTTTGATCGTGCAAATTGCGTCGGTGTATCTCTTCAGTGCGGTCATGAAAACCGGCGAGGAATGGTATCCCGACTACACGGCCAGCTATTACGCGATGCATCTCGATATGTTCGCCACATCGCTGGGCGTTTGGCTTCGGGATCAGCACACGCTGCTTTATGGATTGACGTTCGCCACTTACTGGCTGGAGTGGATTGTGCCGTTTCTGCTGTTTTCGCCGGTGAAGAACGCCTGGTGCCGGATGGTCGGCGTCCTGACGTTTTGGGCGTTTCATCTGGGCACGATTTTGACGCTCGATATCGGGCTCTTTCCGTTCGTCGGGATGTGCGCGTGGATCGCGTTATTGCCGGGAACGTTTTGGGACGCCTGGCCGGGGCGCCTGGTCATGCGGGTCGGAGCGGCGGTTTTTGGCTGGCTGACGCGGCGCTTGCCGGGCGAATATCGCTGGGGCGCGGTTCGCGGCGTCGATCGCTGGTTTCCTTCTCCGGAAACGCCGACGGCGCATCTGAATCGGGCGGCGAAAGTCTTCGTCGCCGTCATGCTCGTCTACGTATTTCTCTGGAATCTGCGCGAGACGAACGCCAATTATTGGGAGCCGCGCGTTCTGCCGAATTCGCTGACGTGGATCGGCCGGCTCACGCACATGGATCAGTCCTGGGGCATGTTCGGCCGGCCGCCGCACAGCGATGGCTGGTTCGTGATGGTCGGCACGCTGAACGACGGCACGCGCGTCAACCTGTGGGATCCCGGGCAGCCGGTCACATTCGCCCGGCCCACGCTCGTGAGCCGAACGCTCAAGGGGCAGCGCTGGCGGAAGTACTTCTCGAATATTTACCTGGCGCAATACGCAAATTATCGGGAGTATTTTTGCGAGTTTCTGATGCAGCGCTGGAACGATTTTCATGCCGGCGGGGACGAACGCAAGATGGTCGAACCGAGCAACGTCGTACTTTATTTGATGCGCGAGAACACGCCGCCGCCGGGCGAAGCGGCGACCGACGTGCAGCGGGAACGGCTCTGGCCGCTGGCGAAATGACCGCGGCCGGGCGGGTATGCGGTAAGTCGCTTCGCGTCACTTGTCACTTTTTCCTCTTCGCCTATAAAATCAGGACTCTCCAGATTCAGAGCCGATTTTACGCGGTCTCGGCTGGTCTCATTTTTACGACCGCTTGAGTTTGTCATTGATTGGATCGAAGTCACGCACCGATCCCCTCAAGGAGCGCTCCGGATCATGGGAAACGTACGTAAAGAAGCCATTCAGGCGATCGCTGCCGCCAAGCATCAACTCAATCGCATCGACTTCAAGTCGAAGCCCCTGAAGTCTTTGTTTGGCCAAAATGTTTTCAACGAAGAAGTTCAGCGTCAACGGCTGCCGAAGTTTGCCTTCAAAGCGTTGCAGAAGACCATCAAGCTCGGTCTGCCTCTCGATACGGCGGTGGCCGACAACGTCGCCTCGGCCATGAAGGATTGGGCCATCGAGAACGGCGCCACCCACTACACCCACATCTTCCAGCCGATGACCGGCCTCACCGCCGAGAAGCACGATAGCTTCCTCACCCCGACCGCCGACGGCAAAGCCCTCACCGAGTTCAGCGGCAAGGAACTCGTCCGCGGCGAACCCGATGCGTCGTCGTTCCCCTCGGGCGGCATCCGGGCCACGTTCGAAGCCCGTGGCTACACGGCCTGGGATCCGACCAGCCCCGCATATCTCCTCGAAGGCCCGAACGGCGCCACGCTCGTCATCCCGACGGCGTTCTTGAGCTGGACCGGCGAAGCCCTCGATAAGAAGGTGCCGCTGCTGCGTTCGATGGAAGCCCTGTCGAACCAGGCTCTGCGCATTCTGAAGCTTTTCGGCAACAAAGACGCCAAGAAGGTCTTCACGACCGTCGGCCCCGAGCAGGAATACTTCCTGATCGACAAGAACTTCGTCTACGCCCGCCCCGATCTCATCAACGCGGGCCGCACCCTCTTCGGAGCCAAGCCCCCGAAGGGCCAGGAACTCGAAGATCAGTACTTCGGCGCCATTCCCGAACGCGTGATCGCGTACATGGCCGAAGTCGAAGCCGAACTGTTCAAGATGGCCGTCCCTGTGAAGACGCGGCACAACGAAGTCGCCCCCAGCCAGTATGAACTCGCCCCGATCTTCGAAGACTCGAATCTGGCGACCGATCACCAGATGCTCACCATGGAAGTGCTTCGCAAGACCGCCGACAAGTACGGCCTGGTCTGCCTGCTGCACGAGAAGCCGTTCGCCGGCATCAACGGCTCGGGCAAGCACAACAACTGGTCGATGTCGACCGACACCGGCGAAAACCTGCTGAACCCCGGCGACAACCCGCACGACAACGCTCAGTTCCTCGTGTTCTGCGTGGCCACCATTCGGGCTGTCGCAAAGTATCCGGAATTGCTCCGCGTCACGGTCGCCGGAGCCGCCAACGATCACCGCTTGGGCGCCAACGAAGCTCCGCCGGCGATCATGTCGGTCTTCCTCGGCGATCAGCTGGCCGACATCATGGAGCAGCTCGAAAAGGGCAAGCCACAAACGACGAAGCAGGGCGGATTCATGGAGATTGGCGTCTCCGTGCTGCCGCCGCTGCCGCGTGACGCGGGCGATCGCAACCGCACCAGTCCCTTCGCCTTCACGGGTAACAAGTTCGAGTTCCGTGCGGTCGGTTCGTCGCAGTCGGTTTCGGGCGCCAATAGCGTGCTCAACACGATCGTCGCCGAATCGCTCGACTACATCGCGACGAACCTCGAAAAGGCCGTGGCTGGAGGCAAGAACCTCAACACCGCCATTCAAGATCTGCTCCCGGGCATCTTGAAGGAAAGCAAGAAGGTTCTCTTCAATGGCGACGGCTATTCCGAAGCCTGGCACAAGGAAGCCGAGAAACGCGGTCTGCCGAACCTCAAGAACACGGTCGACGCCCTGCCTGTCATTATCCGCAAGGATTCGGTCGAACTGTTCGCCAAGTACAAGGTGTACAGCGAACGCGAACTCCAGAGCCGGTTCGTCATCCTGTGCGAAAACTACGTCAAGACGGTCAACATCGAAGGACAGCTGACTTTGATGATGGGCCGGCAGCAGATTCTGCCCGCCGCCATCCGCTACTTGACCGAAATCGCCAGTTCCGTGAACGCGACCAAAGCCGCTGGCGTGGATAACAGCGCTCAGGTCGACATGCTCAAGACGTTGTCGAAGACCACCTCGGATTTCCAGGCCGCTCTGACGACTCTGGAAAAAGCCCTCGGCCATCATGCCGAAGGCGAGCCGATCGACCACGCCAAGTACTATCGCGACAATGTCCTCACGGCCATGCTCACCGTCCGCGGTCTGGGCGATAAGCTCGAAACTCTCGTCGCCGACGACCTCTGGCCGCTGCCGACGTACCGCGAAATGCTGTTCATCAAGTAGGCGTTTTGCGACCGACTTAAACGCAAGAAGGGCGAACCCGACAGCCGGGCTCGCCCTGCTTGCGTTGCATTGTCCATGGGTGACGCAACTGAACCAGGACTGGTGAAACGTGGACGCGCCCGGTGCGACTACCGAGCGTCGAGAGCCTGGCGGAGTTTCGCCAGGGCGCTCGATTGAACCTGCCGCACTCGCTCCTTCGAAATGCCCAGATCCGCCCCCAACGTTTCCAGCGTGGAACGGTGGTGCTCGGCGGTGAACCCAAATCGGCGCTTGAGCACGACCTTCTCCCGATACGATAAAAGTTCGTTGCCTGCCTGAAAGAATTCCTCGATCGGCTTGAACTCCGTCGAGATCGATGGCTCGATGTCTTCGGCTCCCAGGGCGCCTTCGCCCGCAGCGTCGAGCGGCATGAAATTGAGCATCCGCTTCGCAGCGACCCGGCGGCTGAGGCGGGCCAAGCCGCGCATCAAACAGGTGAAGGCATAGGTGCTAAAGCGGATGCCCATCCACGGATTGTACGCCGCGACGGCGCGAATCATGATGATGTCGCATTCGCCAATGAGATCGTCGGCCATCTGATGGACAAGCGAGTTCTTGCGAATCGCCCGGAAGATCAACTTGCGATTGCCGAGCACGACGCGGTCGCGCAGGTCGAAGTAGGTTTGTTTCCACTGGCGGCGTTCCGAATTCGATTTCGCCTTGTCCGCGCGGAAGGCGGCATAGTGCATGCGGCGGACGATGTCGCGCGTTTCTTCGTCGGGCAAGAATCCCAACGCTGCCTCGTTGACCAGCGTCGGAGCCGCGTCGGGAGCGAACTCGGCGGCTCCCGCTTTCGTCTTGAAGGCGGGATGCCAGACGTAATGCGGAGCTTGGCTGGGATCGGGCTTGATCGCCTTGGTCGGGTTGGCGAGGCGAGGGGGAGGTCCGTTCGGGGGATTCATGTCTGGCTCCGTGCAGGTCAAAATGGCGTCCGCTTCTCAATTCGTCACAATCGTTCAAATCGTTCATTTTAATCTAGCTGCCGCGGCGAGCGATTGCAAGAAGAAATTCGAGATTCCCCTCGCTTGGAATTCGGGGCGAAACAGCTATACTTTGAGTGGCGCTCGCAATTGAGCTCGCCGGAACGATAGCAGTTCATCCGCAGGGAGCCGCCGAAACTTCACTGAGAATCATTCAAAACGACAGATTTTTTTTATGATGGACGATTCGACGATGGTGAGCACAGCCCAGGCCGCCAAGGCGTTGGGAGTCGGCGTGTCGAGCGTGAAGCGGTGGGTCGATGACGGAGTGCTCCCGGCCTACAAGACTGCCGGGGGCCATCGCAAACTGTGCCTGGCCGACGTCTTGCGGCTCGCCAACGAACGCCAGTTTCCCCGGCTGAATCTCAAGCATTTGCCTCTCGTCGTGCCTTCGATTGTGAACGACGCCGATCGCGCCGCCAGTCTTTATCGCCAGCTTCTCGATGGGGACACGGCTGCGGCCGAGGGGCTCATTCGGGCCGCCTATCTGGGGGGAATGACCATCGGCGCCGTGGCCGACGACATCATCCGGCCCGCCATGAAGCAGATCGGCATCGAATGGGAAGCGGGCCGAATCGATATCTTGCACGAACGCCGTGCGTCGCACATTTGCGAACAAGCGATTCATGGCCTCAGGCGGATGCTCGACGAACGCGTTCAGGCCGCGACGGCTCCCCTCGCCCTTGGAGGTTCGCCCCATGCACACTGGCATGGCTTGGCGAATCTGATGGCGGAAGTCGTCTTGAACGAAGCGGGCTGGCGCGTGATTAATTTCGGAGCGAATACGCCGCTGGCGTCGTTTCGCAAGGCGATCAAGGAATTTCGGCCGCGGCTGATGTGGCTGTCGGTCAATCCGCTCGACGATGCCGAAGGGTTTCTCGAAGAGTATCAGCTCCTTTATAAAGACGCCCAAGAAGCGAACGTCGCCATCGCGGTCGGCGGCTTGGGCCTCACGCAGGATTTGCGCTCGAGAATGCCCTATACGACGTTCGGCGACGGACTGGTTCATTTGGCGGCGTTCGCCCGATCGCTTCATCCGGTCGCCAAGCCGCGCCGTCGCGGTCGGCCTCCCGGAAAACGAGATGACCCAAAATCGTCTGACGGTTGAGTCGCAGAAGAGGTTGCTTCATGCGCATCGCAGTGATTGGAACGGGAATCTCCGGCATGACGGCCGCGTATCTGGTGCATCCGCATCACGAAATCGCCGTTTTCGAAGCGGCGGATCGCGTCGGCGGCCATGCGCATACGGTCGATGTCGACGACGCCGCGGGCCGTCTGGCGGTCGACACCGGCTTCATCGTCTGCAATGATCGCACCTATCCAAATTTCCTCAAGATTCTTTCCCAGATCGGCGTCGCGCCTCAACCGAGCGACATGAGCTTTTCGGTGCGCTGCGACGCGACCGGGCTCGAATACAGCGGCGGCACGTGGAATGGACTTTTCGCTCAGCGACGAAATCTTTTACGTCCGTCGTTTTATCGCATGCTCGCCGGCATCGTCCGGTTCAATCGCGAAGCTTTGCGTCTGCTCGAAGAACCCGCGCCGGGGCCGGCTTTGGGAGATTATTTGCGGCGCGAGCGATATGGCGAGGAGTTCGTCGAGCGTTACGTGCTGCCGATGGGAGCCGCGATTTGGTCGAGCACGCCGTCGCAAATCCTCGAGTTTCCCGCCCGCTCCTTCGTCGAGTTTTTTCGCAACCACGGTCTGCTCGAAGTCTTCAATCGGCCGCAGTGGTTCACGATTCCGGGCGGGTCGCGAACTTACGTGCAGAAGCTCACCTCATCGTATCGCGATCGGATTCGGTTGAGCACGCCGGTCTTGTCGATCCGCCGCGAAGCCGAGGGCGCCCTGGTGCGAAGCGGCCCCGGCGAAGAGCGTTTCGATCACGTGATCCTCGCGACGCACAGCGATCAAGCCCTGCGCATGTTGGTCGACGCGACGCCCGGCGAACGCGAAATTTTGAGCGCGCTGCCCTATCAGGAAAACGACGCTGTTTTGCATTGCGACACATCGGCGATGCCGAAAGCCCGGCGTGCGTGGTCGAGTTGGAACTCTCATCTGCCGGCTCAACCTGTTGAACGCGCGACGGTGACGTACTGGATGAATCGCCTCCAACGCCTCACGGCCCGCAAAGACTATTACGTAACGCTCAATCGCCAGGCGTCGATCGCCCCGAATACGATCGTGGGCCGTTACGTTTATCATCACCCGGTGTTTCGCCAGGAGGGCGTCGCCGCTCAGAAGCGCTGGAGCGAAGTGAGCGGCAAGAATCGCGTTTCGTTTTGCGGGGCGTATTGGGGGTACGGCTTTCACGAAGACGGGGTGAACAGCGCCCTGCGCGCCGTCGAGGCATTGGGCGGGCGTCTTTAGCCGGATGTGAGAATCCTATGTTTCAGAGCGCCATCTACGAAGGCTGGGTTCGGCACCGCCGCTCGACGCCGACGGCGCACGCCTTCCGTTACGCGCTTTTCATGATGTATCTCGATATCGACGAAATCCCCTCGCTGTTTCGCGGCCAGCTCGCCTGGGGCCTGGAACGGCCGGGCCTGGGAAGTTTCTATCGGGCCGATTATCTTGGCGATCCCCGGCAACCTCTGCGCGAGGCGGTGGGGGATGTCGTCGAAGCGAAGCTGGGGCGGCGGCCGCAGGGCGCGATCCGACTGCTCACGCATCTGCGTTATCTGGGTTACGCGTTCAATCCGGTCAGCATTTACTATTGTTTCGCCGGCGCGAGACTGGACGCCTTAGTCTTCGAAGTCACCAACACGCCCTGGGGCGAGCGGGGCTGTTATGTGCTCGACGCCAACGCGGTTGCCGGCCGTCCGTTGCGCTTTCGCGCGGCGAAGGAATTGCACGTGTCGCCGTTCCTCGCGATGGACATTGAATACCGCTTTGCGCTGACGCCGCCCGACGAACAGCTTCTCGTCCACATGGATTGTTTTGCGAAAACGGGAAAAACGCTCGACGCCACGCTATTCATGAAGCGTCGAGCCTGGAATCGATCGACGTTGACGCGCGCCTTGTTTCGCTTTCCCTGGATGACGGGGCGTGTGGCGGCGGCGATCTATTGGCAGGCTTTGCGACTTTGGTGGAAGAAGATTCCCTACGTCCCCCATCCGCACGAGAACTCTCGCGATGAAGACGGCCGCACAACCCCGACTCTTTCGCTCCCCACGCCCGCTCGCCTGGCACGAACGCTGGGCGAAGAAGACGCTGCTGAGCCAGTTGGCCATGCTCCGTGACGGCGAACTGCGCATCGTCGACGGCTCCGCAACGCACGTTTTCGGCCGCTTCAGCGATGACTGTCCGCTCCGCGCCACGATCGTCGTTCGCGACGTCGGCGTCTACGCCCGGCTCATCTTCGGCGGCAGCATCGCGGCCGGCGAAACGTTCGAGGCCGGCGACTGGACCTGCGACGATTTGCCGGCCCTGTGCCGCATGGTCTTGCGTAATGCCCACGCCTTCGACGGCATGGATGGCCTGCCCGCCAAACTCGCCGCCTGGGGCCATCGCGTGGGCCACTTCTTTCGGCGTAATTCGCCACTGCGCAGCCGCAAGAACATCGCCGCGCATTACGACCTGGGCAACGATTTCTTTCAAGAAATCCTCGATCCGACATTGATGTATTCGTGCGCCCTTTTTCCCCACGAGCACGCCAATCTCGAAGAGGCGTCGATCGCGAAGCTCGATTATGTTTGCCGCAAGCTCGAACTTGGACCTGGCGATCATCTCCTGGAAATCGGCACGGGCTGGGGCGGCCTGGCCTGTTTCGCCGCCCGGCATTACGGCTGCAAAGTGACGACCACGACGATCTCGCGCCGACAGTTCGAGTTCGCCCAAAAACGCGTCCTCGACGAGGGGCTTGGAGAGCGCGTCACGGTTCTCTGCGAAGACTACCGCAACCTCACTGGGGTCTACGACAAACTCGTGTCGATCGAAATGATCGAGGCGGTCGGCGAGGCCTATCTCGACGCGTATCTGCAGTGTTGCGAGAAACGGCTCAGGCCGCAGGGAATGATGCTGCTGCAAACCATCACGATGACCGATCAACATTTTCCCCGCTATCGCAAAGCGGTCGATTTCATTCAGCGTTACATCTTCCCCGGCGGCTTTCTGCCGTCGGTCGGCACGCTCGCCGAACGCCTCGCCCGCTGCACCGATCTGCGGTTCTACCACCTCGACGATCTCGGCCCGCATTACGCTGCGACGCTCCAGCGCTGGCGGCGCAATCTGCTGGAACGAGCCGGTCATCTAGTCCAGCTCGGCTATCCGGAGGCGCTCATCCGCCGCTTCGATTACTATTTCGCCTATTGCGAATCGGGCTTTCACGAACGCCGCACGGGGCTGGTCCAGTTGCTTTTGACCCGGCCCCTTTGCCGCCGCGAACCGATCTTGGCGTTTGGCAAGTGACCGCGAATCATGACCTGGTCGGCGCCAAAAGAAAATGCCCGACGAACCATTCATCGCCCCCGGCATAAGCGAACAATTCGGAGCACGCCATCAAGAACATGCGCCAGCGTTGCAGACTCCGAGGAGCGTCCGCAGCGGGAAATAGTTCGAGAAGATCGCTGCGTTGCCGGTCGAGATTGACGAGCCACGCTTCGAGCGTTTGCGAATAGTGCGTGCCGCGGACGGCCCAACGCCTTTCGACGCTGAGATGCTCCGGGAAGAACGTCAGCCAGTCGAAGGAGGGCATCATGCCGCCGGTGAAGAAGTGTCGGCCCATCCAGTTGTCGTCCCCCTCGGTGGCGAAGGGATAGGCGAGCGTGCGATGGCAGAAGATGTGAACGAAGAGCTTGCCCGTGGGCTTGAGCCACGAGCGCACCCGCCGCAGCAGTTCGGCATAATTGCGCATATGCTCGAACATCTCCACGGAAATGACGCGGTCGAACGTGCGCTGGGGATCGAAGCGGTTCATGTCGCAGGTGAGGATCTCGAGGTTTTTGAAGCCGTGCTGCCGAGCCTGGTCGTCGATAAACGCTTTTTGCGAGCGCGAATTGGAAACGCCCACGATGCGTGCGTTGGGATACTGCTGTGCGAGCCATAACGCCCATGAACCCCAGCCGCAGCCGAGTTCGAGAATGGTTTGACCA
>JBAXFO010000021.1:0-15635 GCA_037139885.1 Planctomycetota bacterium | reverse complement strand
GCGAGGGATGCCGTCAACCCTCGCTAACGCGTCGGGCTACCTGCAACGATAGCGCGAAAATTCAGTCTGGATGATGCACTAGGGTTCGTTGGGGGCGGCGGCGGGCGGCGGCTTGAGCTAGTTCATCAAAATATCGATCCGCGCCCCTTTGCGCTGCCGGTCGAGAATATCGCGGAACAGGGATTGTTCCTGAGCCATCGTCTTGCGTACCACGTCTTTCATGGCGCCGAAGTCGGCCGGATCGGGGGCGGTGCGGTCGGTCACTTTGATCAGGTGCAGGCCGAATTCCGTCGGCACGACGGCGGTGATGTCGTTCACTTGCGTCGCGAACGCCGCCCGGGCGAACGGTTCGACGACCATGAACTTGTAAGTGAAATAGCCCAGATCGCCGCCGCGTTCCTTGCTGATGCAATCCGAATATTTCCGGGCGGCTTCTTCGAACGTGAGTTGATTGTTCTGAATCATGACGCGCAGATTTTCGAGCCGGGCCTTGAGATTGTCTTTCTCGACTTGGGTCGCGGTCGGGGCGTATTTCACCAGGATATGGCTCGCCTTCACCTGCACCTTTTCGAAGAACGCACGGTGGGCGTCGAAGTAGCCCTTCGCTTCGTTTTCGCTGTAACGCGTCGTCAGAAATCCCTTCCATTGCAGATCGGTGATGATGTCGGCGCGAAGCTGTTGTTCGGTCTGCTTCTCGTCGCGCAGAAATTCTTCGAGCGATTTGTTCTGCTTCTTGAGAGCATCGCGAAGTTCGCCGACCACGCGTTCGACATCGTTCGAATTCGGCAACGCGAATTGCTGACGCAAGAATTGCCGCATGAGCAAATCGTCGATGAGCATATCGAGGGCGGCCTTGCGGACGGCGCGCTCCTGGTCTTTCGCGAGCGGCACGTTGGTGGGCCGCGAATCGATCACGGCTTTGACATCGGCGAGCGCGATGGGATCGCCATTGACGCGGGCGGCCACGTCGTTCGTGAACAACTGCGCCAGACCGATGCCCGCGCCGGCGAGCAACACCAATACCGCCAAACCCTTGGTCCCGAGCGATCGCCGCATGGCCAGTTCTCCCAAAGTCGTTTCCGAGCCCTGCTTCTCTGTTCCGGCCCCGCGAGTTTCCGAGGCTCGCGGGGGTGGTTATAGCTCATCTCGAATTTCCAGGGGAGGCCAATTTGCTCGAACGCGAATCCGGCTCGGCAATCGGGGAAAGACAAGCGCTTCTCGGCGGATAAGATGTCTGGGACTGGGCCGCTGAAACGATCTCACGAAAGGACCACGCTCGTGCCGCTCTCCGCACTGCAACTCTCCACGGTCGATCCGACGCCGCTCTTCGAGCTGTTTCGCGGCAGCTACGCCACGGAGCTTTTGACGGCCTCGGTCTGCCACTTCAATATTTTCGGCCGCCTCGCCCAGACGCCCCGAACGCGTGCGGAACTCGCCGTCGATCTCGGCATCACTCCCCGGGCCACGGTCGTTTTAACAACCGCTCTGCGGGCCATGGGCTTGCTCGACGAAAACGCGGAAGGCCGACTGATTCTCACACCGCAATCCCGCGAACATCTCCTGCCCGGAACAGCCCTCGACATCGGCTCGTACATCGGTCTGGCCGCGCAAAGCCCCGGCGTGCTCAACCTCGTCGAGTCGCTGCGTTCGAACCGCCCGGCGCAGGTCGCCAGCGGCACCCTCTATACGTTCCGCGAAGGCATCGCCTCGGCGATGGACGACGCCGCCGCCGCCCGCCATTTGACTCTCGCCCTCGCCGGCCGGGCCAAGAACGTGGCTCCTTATCTCGCTGAGGCCGTCGATCTTTCGGGGGCGAAGACCCTCCTCGACATCGGCGGCGGCACCGGCATCTTCGCGATCGCCTTCTTACAGAAATACCCGCATCTCCGAGCCGTCGTCTTCGATCGCGGCGAAGTTTTGAAAGTGGCGCAGGAGATGGCCGCCGACTATGGCGTCGCCGATCGCCTGGAATGTCATGCCGGCGACATGTTCCGCGGCCCTTATCCCGCCGCCGATGTCGCCTTGCTGTCGAACATCTTGCACGACTGGGACGTTCCCGAATGTCAAACCCTCGTCGCCAACGCCGCGGCCGCATGCCCCACCGTCCTCGTGCACGATGTCTTTTTGAACGACGCCCTCGACGGCCCCTTGCCGCACGCTCTCTTCTCGACGGCTCTGTTTATCTTGACCGAAGGCCGGCTCTACAGCGTCGCCGAGATCGCCGCCTGGTTCCGTGCCGCCGGCTTACAACCCCAACCGGTGAAGCCGACGCTGGTCCATTGCGGGGTTTTCGCCGGGAAGCGATGAGGGCGGCCGTTGAGGGCATGAGCTCGTGTTGCGCGGAATCCGGCTTTCGGTTCGCCGCCAAGGGGGGCGGCCACGGCATCATGGTGACGCCGGCGAAATGAGGCAATGCTGACATCCGCCCCGTTCTCTGATAAGGTCATGAAATGCGTTTTCTTTGCGTCGCCATGCTTGTTGTGTCGTCAGTTTTTGTGGAATATCAACTTGCCGCGCAGGCCATCCATACCGACCGTTTCGTCTGCATGGCCGCTTATGGCGATTACAGTCCGTTTTACATCGGCGCCGCCAAGGCATACGAAGAAGGCGGCTACGAAACCTCCCCGATCAGTACGCACGTCGCTCCGGCCGTCGAACGGGCGCTCATGGATGGCGTCCGCGACCTGCTGGCCCCGATTCCGCCGCAATAAGCTACCTTCTGGAGAGATCGCCCATGCCCCGCCTCGTCGCCCTTGTCTTCGCCTTCGCTCTCATCATTCCGCTGCCGTCGCACGCCTGGAACGCCGCCGGGCACATGACCATCACCAAACTCGCCTGGGACCAACTCGACGCCAAGGACCGCCAAACGCTCGGCGATCTGCTCAAGGATCACCCCCACTGGGACCGCTTCTTCATCGCCACAGGTAAGCCGAAAAACGTCCCCGAGATGGACTATCAATTCGCTCTCGCCAGTTCCTGGCCCGACTGGCTCCGCGGCTTCGCCAAGGCCCAGAACGAAGAAGATAAGAAGGTTTACCGTTTTCACAAAGGGCCGCGCCACTACATCAATTGGCCGTTCATCTATCCGCCGGATGTCGAGTTCTTCAAAGGCAAAGACCTGCCCATCGACCCCAAGGACGACATCATCAAGGGCATCAACACGGTGATGGATGAACTCAAAGACACGGACAAATTTTCGACGAAGTATCGCTCGGTTTCGCTGTGCTGGTTGCTCCATCTAGTCGGCGACGTCCATCAGCCTCTGCACAATGTCGCGCTCTACTCCGTCGAGATTCCCTCCGGCGATCAAGGGGGCAATCTTTTCTGGGTGAAAGACGCCGGCGTCCCGACCCGCTTGCATGGCTACTGGGACGATCTCTTCGGTCGGGAAGATTACGACGCCCATATCAAGTCGTATGACCGAGCCGTCACCGCCTGCGCTCTGCTCAGCCGGGCTGCATTCCAAAAAGAACAATTCCCGAAGGAGTTGAAGGAGACGACGGTCGAAGCCTGGTCGAAGGATGGCTTCCGCCTCGCGGTGGAAGTCGGCTATCGCAACGGCAAACTCCCGGGCCGCATCATTCTCCGCGAACACGAAACCGACGAAGAGAAAGCCAAGGCCCCGCAACTCCCCGACGACTATCGCGCCGTCGCCGAGGCCACGGCCAACCGACAGGCCGCCATCGCCGGCCATCGCCTCGCGGAAATGCTCCGCCAGGTCGCCGCCGCGACGCGGAAGGGCCAGTAAGGATTCCCGCCGCAACAAGTCGCCGATGCCTCGTCTCCGTCGTATCGGCGTTGAATTTCCCCAATGCGATTTGAACCACAGAAAGTACAGAGAGTCGCCAATTGACGACGACGCTTCGAGCCCGAAAACGTTGCAAAAACATGATTGTCTCGGTAAACTCTCTGTGCTCTCTGTGTCTCTGTGGTTAAAATGAATTAGGGACAAATCGCCCCGCGATTGCGTCGCCCTCTCCCGTGACACCCCCCTGTGCAGGATCGCCCCCCAAATGGACAAGGCCGAAGTCGCGACCATCCTGGAAGAAATCGCCACCCTCCTCGAACTGCAAGGCGAGAATCCCTTCCGCTGCCTAGCCTACACCAAGGCGGCGCGGGCGATCGAACAGCTCGAAGAGAACCTCGCCGATGTCGTTAGCGAAGGCCGGCTCGACGCGATTCCTGGCATCGGCGCCACGCTGCGCGACAAGGTGACCGCCCTCGTTCGCGATGGCCAGCTTCCCTTTTACGACGATCTCAAAGCCAAGACGCCGCTCGGCCTTTTGCAGATGCTCCGCCTCCCCGGCATGGGCCCCAAAAAGGTGAAGGCGCTTTTCGATAGTCTCAAGATCGACGATCTCGCGAAACTCAAAGCCGCCTGCGAGGCCGATCAAGTTTCCGGCCTTAAAGGGTTCGGCAAGAAGACGCAGGAGAAGATTCTCGGCGGGCTCGCGTTTCTCGACGAAGCCGGCGAACGCGTCCGCATCGACACCGCTCAGGCCGTCGCCGACAAAGTGTTCGCCGAACTCGCGAAACTTCCCGGCGTCGCCCGCCTCGAATTGTGCGGCTCGCTGCGGCGGCGCAAGGAAACGATCAAGGATATTGACCTATTGGCCGTCAGCGCTGACCCGATCGCGCTAATGGCCGCGTTCGTCGCCATGCCGATGGTGAAAAACATCGTCGGCCAGGGGGAGACGAAATCGAGCGTGGTTCTCGAGGCGTTCGACAGTTCGCGGAAGCGCTTCTTCATCAACTGCGATCTGCGTGTCGTGGCCGCCGAGCAGTTTCCGTTCGCTCTCAATTACTTCACGGGCAGCAAAGAACACAACGTCGCCATGCGGCAACGCGCCATCGCTCGCGGCCTGAAGCTCAACGAATACGAACTCGCCGGGCCAGGCAAGAGCGCCTCCGCCAAGGACGAGCACGAACTCTACAAGGCCCTCGATCTCGACTATGTCGAACCCGAGCTGCGCGAAAACACTGGCGAACTCGCCGCCGCCGCCGAGCATCATCTCCCCAAACTTGTCGAGCTCAGCGATCTCGTCGGCACGTTTCACAATCACACGACCTGGAGCGACGGCGCGAATTCCGTCGAAGAGATGGCCAAGGCCGCCAAGAAGCTCGGGCTCAAATATCTCGGCCTGGCCGACCACTCGCCCTCGCTCACCATCGCCAACGGCCTGAGCCCCGAACGCGTGCGCCAACAACACATCGAGATCGACGCCGTCAACGCCAAGCTCAAAGGCATGCACATCTTCAAAGGCATCGAATGCGACATCCTCGCCGACGGCTCTCTCGATTACGACGACGAGACGCTCGCCACGTTCGACTATGTCGTCGCCAGCGTTCATAGCCTGATGAACCAACCCGAAGCCGAAATGACCGCACGCATCCTCAAAGCGATCCGCCACCCGAGCGTCACGATGTTGGGCCACGCAACGGGCCGCATCTTGCTCCGTCGCGACGGTTACAAAGTCGACCTCGACAAGATCCTCAAAGCCGCCGCCGAATATGGCACGCTCATCGAGATCAACGCCAGCCCGCATCGCCTCGACATTGACTGGATCCACTGCAAACGCGCGAAAGCCCTCGGCGTCCAACTCGTCATCAACCCCGACGCCCACGAAACCGCCGAGCTGGCCAACCTCCGCTTCGGCATCGACGTCGCCCGCCGCGGCTGGCTGGAGAAGAAGGACGTGTTCAACACGCAATCGCTCGCCGAAGTCACCGCCGCCTTCGCACGACGCAAATAATCAGCGCGAGTCGATCCGTTAACTTCAAGCCAAGTTCGTCGCTCACCCCACCGGCGGCAACGTCATCGCCAACACCTTCGCCGTCTGCTCTTCACGAAACCGTTCGAGTTTGGCCCGCAACTCCGCGTCGGTTAACGCCAGGATGCTTGCGGCCAACAGGGCGGCGTTCTTTGCTCCCGCGGCGCCGATCGCGAGCGTACCGACAGGGACGCCCGCCGGCATCTGCACGATCGACAGAAGCGAATCCATGCCGTGTAGGGCTTTCGATTCGACGGGCACGCCGAGCACAGGGAGGATCGTTTTCGCCGCGGCCATGCCGGGGAGATGGGCTGCGCCGCCGGCGCCGGCGATGATCACCTTCAGACCGCGGGCGGCGGCGGAACCAGCGTATTCGAAGAGTAAATCGGGAGTGCGGTGGGCGGAAACGACCTGGGCTTCATGGGGCACGCCCAGTTCGGCGAGAGTCGCCACGGCATGTTTGAGCGTCTCCCAATCGGACACGCTCCCCATAATGACGCCGACGAGAGGACTTGCGGAAGCCACGCGAAACTCCTGAATCGGTTGCGAAACGTCAACACTATCATACCGATTTCGCCTTGTCCTCGGCACAGGCATGTTCTAGAGTAGTAGCACGAACTTTCCGGAGCGTCGGTTTCATGGCCCTTGTCGCGAATATTACGAAGCTTGCTCGTCCCGCCGTTGTGGCCGGGATTGTGGCTCGTTTCGCAAACGCTGCGGCTGCGGCCCTTGAATGACTTCCCGGGAATGTTTCGCGATGCGAGTGACAACCCCGGGAAGTTCCTGGGGTTTTTTGTTTTGCAGGCCATCTCTCTTCGCAGCGAGGATCTCATGACTTCCGTGCGTCTCTCGGAACGGGCTCGGCACACCGACGAACAACCCATCACCTACTTCCTCAAGCAGGCGATGGAGAACCCCCACCTGATCAGCCTCGCGGCCGGGTTCGTCGATCAGGCCTCTCTTCCCGCCGCCGAGGCCAAGGCCGCCCTCGATGAAATCCTCTGCGACCCCGTCGTCGGCAAGGCGGCCCTCCAATATGGCACGACGCAAGGTTACGCTCCGCTGCGAGAAAAGATTTTGCACCACCTGCGTTCTCTCGATCATTTCGGGCCCGGCGATCGGCCGATCTCCGTCGAGAACGTCGTCATCGGCAATGGCTCGCAACAGCTTCTCTACATCATCGGCGAGGCCCTTCTCGATAAGGGCGACATCGTCATCGCGGAGGGGCCGTCGTACTTCGTTTACCATGGCGCCTTGCAAAGCTTCGGCGTGCGCACGCTGCAAGTCCCCATGGACGAAGACGGCATGGATACGAACGCGCTCGAAGAGCTGCTCGTCCAGCTCGAACGGGCCGGCGATTTGCCGCGCGTGAAGATGATTTACACCGTCGATTACTTTCAAAATCCCTCGGGGCGTACGCTGTCGCTGCAACGTCGCGAACATCTCGTCGAGCTGGCGCGGCGTTTCTCGAAAACGCACACGATCTTGATTCTCGAGGACGCCGCCTATCGCGAATTGCGTTACGACGGCGACGATCTGCCCAGTTTGTTGGCGTTCGATCCGGAGCACAAGCACGTCATGCTCACGATGACGTTCTCCAAACCGCTGGCCCCGGGCTTCAAAACGGGCTACGGATTGCTCCCCAAGGAAGTCCTCGCCCCCGTGTTGCGCTTTAAAGGCAATCACGATTTCGGTTCGAGCAATCTGAGCCAGATGACGATCGATCGGATGTGGGACAACGGCTCGTACCATCGCCACGTCGAATTGCTGCGAAATGTTTACCGCTCGAAACGCGACGCCATGCTCGACGCGCTCAAGGCCGAGTTCCCCGCGCTGACCGGCGTGCGCTGGACGATTCCGCATGGCGGACTTTACGTTTGGCTGACGATGCCCGAAGGGATGGAGACCGGCCCCGACAGCCCGCTCATGAAGGCGGCTCTCGCGGAGGGGGCGCTTTATGTGCCCGGGAGTTTTTGTTACGTGAAGGGGTCGACGGCGAAGAACAACGAGATTCGGTTGAGCTTCGGCGTTGCGAATGAGGGACAGATTCGCACTGGGATCGCACGGCTGGCGACGGCGGCTCGTGGGGTCGGGTTGCCGCGCGTGTCGATGCCGAAGTTGGCGGGGTGCCGCGGATGATGTCGGCAATCCCGGAAGCCCGGCGCGTGAGCGAGGGTCTAAAAATCCCTCGCTCACGCGCCGGGCTTCCAACGCATCAAAGCCACTTCTTCCACCAAAAGAAACCGACCGCCGTGAGGCCGACGGTGAGCATCATGCCGAGAGCGATGAAGTAGCCGTACTCCCATTCCAGTTCGGGCATGTTTTTGAAGTTCATGCCGTAAATGCCCGAGATCAGGCTCATCGGCAGGATGATCGTCGAGATCGTCGTGAGCACTTTCATGACTTGGCTCAACCGATTCGACGTCGACGCGAGATGCGATTGCAGCAGATCCGACGCCATTTCGCGGGAGCTTTCGATGAGCTCCGTGAAGCGGACGAGGTGATCGTAGACGTTGCGGTAGTAGACCGTTTCGCGTTCGTCGACGAGATCGAATTCGCCGCGCGCCAGGCGAACGAGCACTTCGCGTTCATAGACGAGCGTTTTGCGCAGGACGATGATCTCGCGTTTGGTTCGCAAGATGGTGTGGAACAGGCGGTTGTCGGGCGCTTGAATGACGCGCGTTTCGAGAGTCTCCAGAGCGTCGTCGATATGATCGAGGACCGGAGCGAATTGATCGACGATGGCGTCGAGCACGAGGTGAAACAAATAATCCGGGCCGCGGTCGCCCTGGGCGGGATGGCGTCCGAGATACGCTTGCAAGTGCGACACGCACGGATTCGCTTCGGTATGATGCGTGACGAGCAGATTCCGCGTGAGCACGGCGCTGAGCTGCGTGAACGGATGTTCGATTTCGACATGCCGATCTTCGTCGCGGCCGATCAAGTCGAGATAACGCTTGCGCAGCGGATTCACGATGACGAACAGGTAATCGGGAAATTCCTCGACCTTCGGCAGATGCGGCGACCCGTTCGGCTCACGCCGCAAGCGCGTGGCATCTTCGAACGACAGGGCATGAATCGGCATGAAGTTCTGCAAGACCTGGGCTTCTTCCTCCGGGGTCGGATCGATCAGGTCGATCCAGAGGACGCGATCGGGGTCTTCGCGCAGCTTCGCATCGGCGAGCGTTTCCACGGGGAACGTTTCGACGCAGTGAGCGTTTCGGTGCCAGGCAAAGATCGAGATCATGAGGAACGTTCACCGTGAGGTCGAAGTCTTCAAAGGGGCCAGAATCCCCGGTTGCGTGTGTAAGAGACGAATCTCCTCCGGCGCCAGGGCGCGGCTGAAAAGGGCGAGTTCGTCGAGCAGGCCGATGTAGTTGACAGCCACATAAACGCCCGCCTTGTCGACATCCCATCCCATCGCGAGCGCTCGGCCCTTCACTTCACCCATCAGCTTACCATCGATCCACAGGGCGGACATGGCGTCGTCCTTGCCGGTGTCGAAGTTCTTCCAGTTGAGAACGACATGATGCCAGTCGCTTTGTTTCCAGTCGTTCGCGGGGACGCGGACCATGGGGGCCTGGGGATCGTCTTCGCCCAGGCCTTTGGCGCCCTCGGGGATGGCGGGGAAAGCGCCGTGCCGCAAATCGCGAGGCTTGGCGTTATTGAAATCGAACCAGATGCCGCCGTTGTTCGCTCCCTTGTGCGTGATCTGCACGGGATCGCAAAAGGTGGTTTTGAGAAGAACGTTCGTATCGGTCTTGCACCAGACCGATACGGCTCCGCTCCAGCCGTCGTTCTTCACGGCCAGATTCCCCTTCACCGGAAAAAAGACCCGGCCATTGCGCGGCAACACGTCGACGACTTCGAGCGCCCCGCCCTGAAGGCCCTTGTTCGGCGCGATGCGAAAGACTTTTTCGTCGAAGCCCTTTTCGAAGACGAAGGCGCCGGGTTCGGTTTCGTGGTTGAAACGGGTGTTGAGCGTCAAGCCGCCGCCGCCGAAATCGCCGCGCACGGCTTCATCGAACGACGCGTAGAACGACGCCGCCTTTCGGAGTTCGCCCGCGTTCAGGTCGGGCGCTTTGGCCTGGGCGAACGCCGGCGCGGCAGCGCTCATCACGAAGACGACGGCGATGACGAAGAGCAAGGCATGCATGGCGGATTTCCTTCATGGTAAGGAGACCGGAGCGAAACCGAAGTAGACCATCGCCGGGCAGGCTTGTCAATGAGCAGGTGCGCGAGAAGATTCGCCTGAGGAGCTGCGCATTCTTCGAAAGATTCCTGAAAGGTTCTCTCGGCTCGCCGGTATCTCCCAATACCGTTGCAACCAGCAACGCAGAGCCCATCCAACATCAATCCGCGTCGTGCGGGGAAGGCGAAGGTTCATCATGTCGTCCACATCGAAAAAACTGAGCGGGAAGGTCGCGGTCGTCACCGGTGCGTCGAAGGGAATCGGAGCGTCGATCGCGAAGCATCTGGCGGCCGAGGGAGCGTCCGTCGTCGTCAACTACGCGTCGAGCAAAGCGGGGGCCGACAAGGTCGTCGCCGAGATCGTCGCCAAGGGGGGCAAGGCCGTGGCGGTGCAAGCCGATGTCGCCAAGGCGGCGGACATCCAACGCCTCTTCGCCGCCACGACGAAGGAATTCGGCCGCCTCGATATCCTCGTCAATAACGCCGGCATCTACGAGTTTTCCCCTCTCGGCGAAATCACGGCCGCCCGGCGCGGCGGTCTGGAACGCCCGTTCTGTTTCCGTTTGCAGCGGATTTCACTTCCGCGATGGTTTCAAGAAATATTCGAGGAACGTCAGTTCGAGCTCCAATGCTTCGGGAGTGGGGATGTGCGTTTTGCGTGCCGTGAGAAAGGTGCGGTTTTGGGCGCCGAGGAGGTTGTTGACGGCGGTCAGATGATTCAGCGCCTGCCAGTTTTTGGGGGGATCTTGGATGCCGCCGGAGACGAGCACGGGACGCGGGGCCATCAGGGCATGGAGGTCGACGAGGTCGTTGCCGGAGTCGATCAGTTCTTTGTAGAGGCCGGTGCGGGGGTTGGTGGAGGAGGGGGCGCCGGGTTTGCGTTGGGCTTTCGGGTCGTAGCCGAGGTACCAGGGTTCCCAGTAATTGACGTTCGAGTCCTTTTCGTTGAAGACGATGCCGGGATCGGACCAGACGGCGCAGGCGAAGCGTTCATCGAGGCAGGAGGCGAACATGGACCATTTGCCGCCATACGACAGGCCGATGACGCCGATGCGGGCAGGATCGACTTCGGGGAGCTGCGCCAGGGCGGTGAGGCAGTTGGAGGCGACGTAGGCGAGCACCGTCAGCGGCTGCCGGCGCAGCTCTTCGCCGGCTTTGACGAGGGCGTTGCGAGTGTCGCCGCCGGGCTTGTCGAGGGCGCCGCCGGGGGTGCCGATCGAGAGGGTGACGAAGCCGCGTTTGACGAGTTGCAGACCGTAGTCGTGGGTGCCGACGCCGCGGCCCTTGGGGCCCAGGCCGATGCTGGTGAGGGGTTCATAGAAGGGAACGAGCACGGCCGGGAATGGGCCTTTGCCGTTCGGAATGAGAAGATAGCCGTCGACCCATTGTCCATTGGCGGACGCTTGCACTTGCACCTGGAATTCGGTGTAGCCGTCGCGTTCGGCCTTGGCGAGTTTTTTGAGAGCGGGACGTTCGACGAGGGGCGGCCAGGCTCCCAGACGCGTGTGCCAGATCTTGGCGATTTCCTCGCGGCGACGTTTCCAGTCGGCCGGCGACTTGGCCAGTGAACCATCCGCGAAAGCCAGTGGCGAACGAAAGCCGCCGAGCTTGCCGGCAAACTCCGCGGGAGGCTGGGCGAAGGGAGCCAACTTCTTCCAGAGCGGGTCGTCGGCGTCGTCCGCGGCCCAACCGGGCACGACCAGGGCAAGAAGGAGGAATGCGTAAGAGGTCAAGCGACGATTTGAACCAGCATGCCCCATGGTGGGCCTCGTCTTTTGAAAAGAATCATGGGCGGAAAGTGACGCGGGCATCTTATTCGGAAGCCGCCGCGACGCGAAGGGCGCGAGGCTCGTCCTGCTCCGCTGCCCGTTCGCTGCAGACGGCCCCGTTTGCCTCCGCGCGGGAATCGCCCTTTTCCTGAGCTTGCGTCGTTTTTGCGATTTTTGTATACCCGTTGCTGGAACGAGAACGGATTCTCTCTTCAAGGATGAGGACGGGATGTCATCACCTGCCCAGCTTGCGATGGCGCGAGCCGCGACCGTGGAACGCTTCGAAGGCCGAACGGCGCCCTCGAGCCGATACACGGTTCCCACGTCCGCGCTTGATGTCGCCCTCGAAAACGCGCGACTCTGTTTGCTCGGCGAGCAGCGGCCCGACGGTCACTGGTGCGGCGAGCTCCAGGGGGACACCATCCTGGAATCCGAGTACGTCATGCTGATGGCGTTTCTCGGCCGGGAGAACGATCCGCGCGTCCACAAAGCCGCTCGCTACATTTTGACCCAAGAACGCCCCGACGGCGCCTGGGCCAATTATCCCGGCGGGCCCGTCGATCTCACGGTTTCCGTCAAGGCCTATTTCGCACTCAAACTTTGCGGCTACGACGCCGAGCATCCGGTTCTAAGCCGGGCGTGCCGCCTCATTCGCGCCGCCGGCGGCGCGGCCCAGTCGAACAGCTTCACGAAATTCTATCTCGCGCTGCTCGGTCAATATCCGTATGACAACTGCGCGGCCGTGCCGCCGGAGATGATGTTCCTGCCGACGTGGTTCCCGGGCAACATCTACTCGATGTCGAGCTGGACGCGGACGATCGTCGTGCCGTTGGCGATTTTCTCGGCTCATCGCCCGCTGCGGCAGATTCCCGAAAGCCAGGGCATTCGCGAACTCTTCCTCGAAGATCCGGCGACCAAGACCTGGGTTTGTCCGCCGACGTCGAAGTGGTTTTCGTGGACCAACTTTTTCCTCGGCGTCGATTGGGCCTGCAAGAAATGGCAGCGCTGGGGCCCGAACTGGATTCGCAAGAAGGCGATCGAGAAAGCCACGCGCTGGATGATGGATCACTTCGACGACAGCGACGGCGTCGGCGCCATCTTTCCGCCGATCATCTACACGATCATTTGCCTTAAATGTCTCGGATACGACGCCGATTCTCAGGAAATGATCTGGGCCCTCAAACAGCTCGAAGATCTCTTCATCGAAGAGAACGACACGCTGCGCGTGCAGCCTTGCTTCTCGCCGGTTTGGGATACGGCTTTGTCGCTCAACGCTCTGTCCATGGCCGGCTTCGAGGGACATGAACCCGCCATCGCCAAGGCGGCGGACTGGCTTTATGGGCGTGAAGTTCGCGGGCCCGGCGACTGGAGCGTGATGAATCCGCATCTCGAACCGGGCGGCTGGTACTTCGAATATCGCAACGGCTTTTATCCCGACACCGACGACACCGCCATGGTCCTCATGGGCCTGGCGCGCTCCGGCCAGGCGTGGGACGACGACGCTCGGCCTCAACCCGCTGTCGCCCGCGGCATCGATTGGCTGCTCGGCATGCAAAATTCCGACGGCGGCTGGGCGGCGTTCGACCGCGACATCACGCTCGAGATTCTCACCAAAGTCCCCTTCGCGGACCACAACGCGATGCTCGACCCAAGCTGCCCCGACATCACCGCCCGCGTGCTCGAAGCCCTCGGCCAATTCGGCTTCGGCCCAGGGCATTCGCAGGTCGATCGGGCTCTGGCGTTCCTCGAAGAGACGCAAGACAAGCGGGGCTGCTGGATCGGCCGTTGGGGCGTTAATTATCTGTACGGCACCTGGCAAGTGCTCGTCGGCCTGGAAGCGATCGGCCTCGACATGGACCACCGCATGGTGCGCCGAGCCGTGCAGTGGCTGAACGAAGTGCAACAAGCCTCCGGCGGCTGGGGCGAAAGCTGCCATAGCTACGACGACCCGTCAACCGCCGGCCAAGGAACGACCACCGCTTCGCAAACCGCCTGGGCTCTGCTGGGCCTGATCGCCGCGGGCGAAGCCGATTCGGACGCTGTCCGCACCGGCATCCAATTTCTGATCGAACGCCAACAAGCCGACGGCAACTGGCGCGAAGACGAGTTCACCGGCACGGGCTTCCCCAAGGTCTTTTATCTAAAGTATCATCTTTATCGGCTGTATTTCCCGTTGATGGCCCTCGCCCGCTTTCGCAACGCGGCTCGCCATGCGCAGCTTCAGGTCGCCCAATAAATCGCTCAGCGCCGAATCCCAATTGAACGTCACCCGCCATGATGGGAACAAAGCGACCCACGCTGCAGCGCACCGTGGGTCGCTCGAGCCGCTGCGCGGGCTCGGTTATTTCGGTTGGCTTTCGGTCACATGCCGAACCGTTCTTCTGAGAAAGCCAACGACGCTCCACCCCGTGAGCATCCCCAGAGCGTACGTCACCCCGATCAGCACAGACATGGGCAAATGAATGCTCTGTACGGTAAGATTCTGATCCAGAAAGTTGATGGCGACAGGATCGTTGTTTTGGTAAGCGAAAACGCTGACTATTGCCGCAAAAATCAGGAAAACCAGAAACCAAATGTATCGCATGAGCGCCTTTCAAATGGGAATTTCTTGCGTAACTCACCGTAGCCTGTCGCCAACCGCAGGTCAAGGGTCTGCATCGCCGGACCCAATGGCTCCTTAGAAAGGGCCCGTTCGCCGACGCCGCGTGGCGCCTCGAATGCACACCGCGCGTGAGTTCGTCGCCGTTCTCATTTCGCCGACTAGAATGGCTGCGCACCGCCTCCACAAACACGCAAGGGACCGCCATGCCATTCGCGCAACGATCGCGCCGCAGCCGGGGACCGGGTTTCACGCTGGTGGAGCTTCTTGTCGTCCTCGCGATCATCGGCATCTTGATCGGCATCATGATCCCGGCGATCCAGAAGGTTCGCGAGATGATGGCGCGGACGCAATGCACGAACAATCTCAAACAGATCGGCCTCGCTCTGCATAGTTACGTCGAACGCAACAAGGCGTTTCCCGCGGGCTATGTTTCCGGCGTCGACGCCCAGGGTGACGACACCGGCCCAGGCTGGGGATGGGCGTCGCAGATTCTGCCGATGCTCGAACAGCAGAATCTTTTCACGCAGATCCAGTTCAAAACGCCCATCGAGGCGCCCGCCAACTCCGCCGCGCGTCTCACGGTGCTTGCGGGTTACCGCTGCCCGTCGGATCGGACGGCGCCAGCGACGTGGACCGCACGGAAATACGACCCGGCCGGCGTTCCGATCGCCGACGTCTGCGACCTGGCCACGGCCAATTACGTCGGCGTCTTCGGCGTCGGCGAGCCCGGCGTCGACGGCGACGGCTTGTTCTTTCGCAACAGCGCCGTTCGCATGAAAGAGATCACCGATGGCGCGAGCAACACGCTCGCGGTCGGCGAGCGGGCATCGTCGTTGGCTCATGCCACCTGGGTCGGCGCGGTGACGGGGGCGGAACTCTTCCCGGAAAACTCGTCGAACTTCGTGCTGGGCCACACGGGCGAAATGCTGAACCCCGCCACGCCCTCCGAAGGCAACAATTTTTCGAGCGACCACCCCGGCGGCGTCAACTATCTCTACGCCGACGGCCACGTTCAGTTCTTGACGGCTTCGATGTCGGCCGCCACCTTTCAAGCTTTGTCGACGCGCGCCGGCGGCGAGCGCGTCTCAGGAGACAACTGATGCGTCAACTCGCCATCGCGCTGATGCTTGCGGTCCTTGTCGTCGGTTGCGGCAAAGCGGCCAAGAAGGAACCGGTCGCCCTCGACCAGATCCCCGAAAACGTCATGAGCGTCGCCAAAAAAGAAATGCCCGGCGTCACCCTATATCGAGCCATGATGACTCCAAAAGGGGATTACGAAATCCTCGGTAAAGACAAAAAGGG
>JBAXFO010000020.1:0-15932 GCA_037139885.1 Planctomycetota bacterium | reverse complement strand
CGTTCGCGGCTCTCCGCAGGAGAGCGCTGACGGGACGCACGTTCGGTGAGAGCGTTCCGTCAGCGCTCCGACGCAGCGGATATTTCGCACGTGCGTGACGGCAGCGCTCTCCTGCGGAGAGCCGCGAACGATTCCCTTCCCATGCGAGGCGTTCATGGCGTCGATGACTCTCTCGGCTCGCTGGTTGTTCCCCGGCGATCGCCCGCCGCTCGCTCATGGCACGGTGACTATCGCCGACGGACTCATCGTGGCCATCGAACCTGCCGGTATTCGACGGGTCGATATCGATCTCGGCGCTGCCGCTCTCGTGCCCGGCCTGGTTAACGCTCATACCCATCTCGACCTGTCCGATGCCGTGGGACGCATCCCGCCGACGCCCGATTTCACCGCGTGGATCCGCCAGGTGATCGCGCATCGCCGCCAACAGACCCCCGAGCAGCTGCACAACGCCATTGCCGCGGGCGTCGCCGAATCGGTGCGGCATGGCGTGACCGCGCTGGGCGATATCTCCGCTCAAGGCGCCAGCTGGGAGCCTCTGGCAGCTGCGAACATCAACGCCGTCGTTTACTTCGAAGCGATCGGCCTGAGCGACGAACGCGCCGCGGCAAGTCTGGAACGTGTCCAGGCCTGGCTGCAATCGCGATCCATCCAGCCGAATCTTCAACCCGGCATCAGCCCTCATGCGCCGTATACGGTGGGCAGCCGTTTGCTCAAGGAACTCGTCGCCCTCCAATCCCAAGCGCATTCGGCAAATCACCCACCCATCCCGTTCGCGATCCACCTCGGCGAAACCCGAGACGAGCTCGAACTCCTTGCCCACCATACCGGAGCGTTCGTCGAGTTTCTCAAGTCCGTCGGCGTCTATGAGGAAGCAGCCTTCACAAGGAATTTCCAGGCTTGGTTGCAGTGTTCTTCACCCTTCACGCTCATCCACGGCAACTATCTCGATCCCGCCGCCATCGCTGCGGGCAACGTGCGAGCGGTTGTTTATTGCCCGCGAACGCATGCCGCCTTTGGCCACGAACCGTATCCGCTCCGTGAACTATTGCGTCAAAACCTCCCGGTCGCGCTGGGCACGGATAGTTTGGCGTCGAATCCGGATCTCAACATTCTCGCCGAAGCCCGGCTGGTTCGTGAAAAATTTCCCGATATCGATGGCGCCACGATTTTGGCGATGCTCACGCGTCACGGCGCAACCGCTTTGGGAGACGATTTCGCACGACGTTTGGGAACGCTGACGCCGGGCAAAGATGCGACATTCACCGTGCTAACGCTTCCAAACCACGAAGCGTCCGACCCGCACGATTTGCTCTGGGAGGGGTCGGTTAGCGCGGTTCGGACGATGCTGCGGGGACTATGGCGCGAACCGACCGCAGCGACGTTTCAAGCTGGGTTATTTGCTTGAATTCGAGGGAACATTGTCGTAGCTAAGTAGCATCGCCACTTCACGGCCCCGACTCCAGACGGTTTGCCGCGGACGCCCCTGAGGTCACGTTTACGATGCCACTCGGATATTTGTGCCTGGTTCTGCATGCGCATCTTCCTTTCGTTCGTCATCCCGAATTCGATGACTTTCTCGAGGAGGATTGGCTGTACGAAGCGATCACCGAGACTTACATCCCGCTGCTGGAAGTGATGGATGGTCTCGACCGCGATGGAGCCGATTGGCGCCTCACCATGTCGGTGACGCCGCCGCTCGCGGCCATGCTCGCCGATCCGCTCTTGCAATACCGCTATGTTCGCCATCTCGACAATTTGATCTCGCTCGCCAACAAGGAAGTCGAACGGACGAAATGGCAGCCCGAGTTCAACCAGCTCGCGCTGATGTACCTCAACCGCTTCCTGCGCTGCCGGGACGTGTTCGTCAAACAGTATCAGAACAATCTGCTCAACGGCTTCCGCCGGTTCTTCGATAGCGGCAAGCTCGAACTCATCACCTGCGGCGCCACGCACGGGTTCCTGCCGCTCATGCAGTCGAACTGGAGCGCCGTCCGGGCTCAGGTCGAGATCGGTTGCCGAGAGTTCGCTCGGCATTTCGGTCGGCGTCCGCAAGGCATTTGGCTGCCCGAGTGCGGCTATGCCCCGGGCGTCGATGAGATTCTTCGCGATTGCGGCATTCGGTATTTCTTCGTCGACACGCATGGCGTCCTCTACGCCAACCCCAAGCCGAAGTACGGCGTCTACGCGCCGATCTTGTGCCCGAACAGCGGCGTGGCCTGCGTCGCCCGCGACACGGAATCGTCGAAGCAAGTCTGGTCCGCCATCGAAGGCTATCCCGGCGACTATGCCTACCGGGAATTTTACCGCGACGTCGGCTTCGATCTCGATTACGAGTATGTGAAGCCCCACTTGCATTCGATGGGCATTCGCTCGATGCTCGGCATCAAATATCACAAGATCACCGGCCGGGGGATGAACAAGGAAGCCTACAATCCGGGCCACGCCATGGAGAAGGCCGCGGAACATGCGGGCAACTTCATGTTCAATCGCGAGAAACAGGTCGAATGGTTGGCCGGGTCGATGGATCGGCCGCCGCTGATTCTTGCCCCTTATGACGCCGAGTTGTTCGGCCATTGGTGGTTCGAAGGGCCGGACTTCATCAACTTCCTGCTCCGCAAGTTGCACTGGGATCAGCAAACGGTGAAGACGATCACCATCCCCGAATACCTCGACAAGATTCCGCGCAACCAGGTGGCCGCCCCCTCGTTTTCGAGTTGGGGCCATAAGGGTTATTGCGACGTCTGGCTCGAAGACAGCAACCACTGGATCTACCGCCATCTGCACGAACTCGCGGACCGCATGGTCGAGCTCGCCCAGAATCATCAAGATCACGGCAACGGCCTCAAGCGCCGGGCTCTCAGCCAGGCCGCTCGCGAATTGTTGCTGGCCCAGTCGAGCGATTGGGCGTTCATCATGAAGACGGGCACCATGGTCGAATATGCGTGCGAACGGACCAAGGTGCACATCCTCAACTTCAACCATCTGTACGAGCAGATCAAGAACAACGACATCGACGAGCCGTGGCTGTGCCTGATCGAAGCGAGGCACAATATTTTCCCGGATATCGATTATCGCGTGTACGCGTAAACCGTTCTACGCGTAAGGCCATGTCCGCGTCGTAAGCGGGCGTCCCGTATTTACCCCGAAGGGGTTAGATCCCAAAGCCCAGGGTCGCGCAGCGCACCCTGGGTTACGGATAAACCCGGTGGATACCCCGAAGGGGTTACATCGCCAGGTGCGGGACAAGGCGATGTATCCCCTTCGGGGAAAGCGCCATGATCCTTCTCTCCCCAGGGTGCGCTGCGCGACCCTGGGCTTTGGGATCTAACCCCTTCGGGGTAAATTCGGGACTTGCGACGAACTCATCTCCCGAACGTTTTCCGTGATCCTGGGCTTCATAACATCACTCCTTCGGAGTCTAAACCCGCCATGTCTGCTGAAGCCCCTTCGTCCGACCATCTGGAGTCCTTCCCCAACCCGCAACCGGGCCGCGATTATTCCATCGAGATCGTCTGCCCGGAATTCACGTCGATGTGCCCCAAGACCGGCCAACCCGATTTCGGCACAATCACGTTCACTTACACGCGCGACGCCCTCTGCGTCGAACTCAAATCGCTAAAACTCTATTTGCAACGCTACCGCAATGAAGGCATCTTCTACGAAGTCGTCGTCAATCGCCTGCTCGACGATTTCGTCAAGGCTGCCCAGCCCCGGCGCCTGAAAGTCGTCGGCTCGTTCACGCCGCGCGGCGGCATCTCCACCATCGTCACCTGCACGCACGGCTCCTGAATTCTCTTGGCGTTCCGCGACGCCTGAGATTGAATATCCCTGGGTGAGCCCCACCGTCTTTCCAAAGGTGTCGCATGCGTTTCGCCTGGGCCGTCTTCGGCATTCTTATCGCCTTCGCTCCCGCCCAGGCCGGCATCTACAACACCACGGAGATCGACGAACTGCGGCTCTCGAGCGACGTCTCCCAATTTCGCGAAACGCTCAACAAGGTCCGCAGCATCGGCTTCGACAAAGTCGACTTCGACAATCTCCTGCGCAAACGTTATTTCCTGAACGACGCTCTCGGAGGCGCGAAACCCCCGGTGGACCTCACGCTCGAACAAAAGCTCGACTACAGCGCTGTGCTTATTCGGCGGAAGAAATATCAACAAGCGATCGACTTCCTCACGCCCCTCACCCGGCAATATCCGGACATGTTCCTTTTTGAAAGCCATCTCGCCATGGCGTACTGGGGGATTGGGCAACAGACCCGTGCCGTCGAGATCTTGAGCCAGGCTCTCTCCAAACAAGGCTGGCCCGCGACTTTCGGCGACATGAACGACACCCAGCGAACCTTCATCAGCGATGCCATGGGTTGGAACGAAGGGCTCTTCGATTTCTATCGCCGCTCGGAGATGTATCTTCTCAAGTTGATGAAGCAACGCCTCGCCGAACCGAGCGGAGCGTATGAAACCGTCGACGCCTTGTTCGACGACGGCAAAACCCCCGCCAAGACAATCCGTTTCCTGAACGATCAAGGCAAATTCGAACCGGGCCGCATCGCGCCCGCGGAGCTGAAAAAGCTCCCTCCCGCGGCCCTCGAGTACGTCGAACAACTCTGTCTGTGGATGCCCGAAGACCTCCGGCTTTACTGGCTGCTCGGCGAAATGGCCAACGCGCAATGGACGCCCGAATTGCTCGCGGATTCGAAGAAACGCGACCTCGCCGTCGGCAATTTGAAGGCCGCGAACAAGATCTTCGACGAACTCGTTTACGATTTCAAGATTCGCGTCAACGACCTCCGCGAACGCCGGCAAGTCTTGCACGACTTCATTCAAACCGTCGAAGCGCCGCGGCCCACGATCGACGAATTCGAAACCGAACTCATCAAGAAAGCCACTCCCCCGGAAGCGACGATGCCTACGCGTACGCTTCTGATCACGTTCGCGGCTGGGCTGACGGTCGGTATCTTTGCGGTTTGGCAGTTTCAGGAGATTCGTCGTCGACGCCGGGGATGAGGGTTATCTCGATCATTTTTCGATTGCCGGGTTGGCGTGACGGCAGCGCTCTCCTGCGGAGAGCCGCGAACGCGCCCCAACGAGGATTTGTGGGATGAAAGTCGCCCATTTCGATTGTTTCAGCGGCATCAGCGGCGACATGACGTTGGCCGCCCTGTTCGATGCCGGCGTGCCCGCCGAGGCGGTGATCGACGGCATCGCGTCGCTGGGCCTGCCGATCACGGTGAACGTGCAAAAGGTGCGCAAGGGCGGCTTCGCGGCCACCACGGTGAACGTCGACGCTCCCGAGGAAGAGGAAGATCGCTATCTCGCGGACGTCGAGGCGATCTTGTCGAAAGGTAAACTGAGCGACGCTCAACACACCCTGGCTCTCAAGATCTTCCGTCGGCTCGCCGAGGCCGAGGCGGCCGTGCATGGCATGCCCATCGAGCGGGTTCACTTTCATGAAGTCGGAGCCCTCGACAGCATTGCCGACATCGCCGGCGCCGCCATCGGGCTCGATCTGCTCGGCGTGAGCGAGTTCACCAGCGGCTCCGTTCCCACCGGTCGCGGAGCGGTCATGTGCGCTCATGGCTTGATGCCGATTCCCACCCCCGCGACCGCGGAATTGCTCCGTGGCGTACCGCTACGACCCTCGAACGTGGAAGGCGAATTGACCACGCCGACGGGAGCGGCCATTCTCACCAGCGTCGTCACCCGCTGGACCGAAACGCCCGCCATGACGATCGAACGCATCGGCATCGGCGCGGGCCGTAAAGACTTTCTCGAACAACCCAACATCACGCGGCTGTTCCTGGGCGCCGCCCAACGGGAGCACGCCGAAACGGCCCCCACGCTCGGCGTCGAAAGCGATATCGTCTGGGAGTTGCAAACCAACCTCGACGACTTACCTGGCGAAGCGATCGGTTACGCCATGGAACGGCTCTTTGCCGCGGGAGCCCTCGATGTTTTCACGCAACCGATCGGCATGAAGAAGAACCGCCCCGGCATTCTGCTCTCGGTGTTGGCGACGGAAGAAACCATGCTCACGCTTGAAGAGATTCTGTTCCGCGAGACGCATACCTTCGGCATTCGCCGGCGCATGATGCAGCGCCATAAGCTCCATCGATCGACGACCGAAGCGGTCACGCCCTGGGGTCCGGTGCGCGGGAAACTCGGCTGGCGCGAAGGTCAAAAACCCGTTTTCACTCCGGAATATGAGAGCTGCGCCACCCTGGCGCGCGCGAACGGCGTTCCGCTCTTGCAGATCATGCAGTCTGCGAAGGACGGTTCTCGGACGCAGCAGTAATCGCGTCGGCTTCATGGCCGTCGTCCTGCACTGCATCACCCTGCGGCTGGGACGCAAACAACGCGGCCCTGTCCCCCCCCTGTAATCCCAACGGGCGGCCTCCCTTTTTGCTTCCAAATGCCAGGCAGCCACTAGGAAACCCTCGCGGCTTGGCGTACGATAGTGGGGGTTCTGCTCCAACCCGCACGGGGAGCCCCTCGGGTGATCGACTACGACGATTTCGAATTCGCTAGCTCCACAGATGTGGGCATCCGCCGCAGTCACAATCAAGATGCCCTCGCCTTGCTGCCGGCGAGCGATCATGCTCAGTTTCTCAATCGCGGCCACCTCGTCTTGGTGGCCGACGGCATGGGCGCGCATGCGGTCGGCGAACTGGCCAGCAAGCTTGCCGCGGACGGCATCCCGCACATTTACTCCAAGCACGCTCAAGACGGCCCCAATGCCGCTCTGCGCCGGGCGTTCGTCGAAGCGAACCAGAACATCCACACTCGCGGCCAAGCCAACCCCGAATTTCACGGCATGGGCACCACGGGCACAGCCCTGGTCCTCCGGCCTGAAGGCGCCTGGGTCGGGCATGTCGGCGATAGTCGTCTTTATCGCGTGCGGGCCGGCCTGCTCGAACAGCTGAGCTTCGACCATAGCCTCCTTTGGGAACTCGCCAAACGCCAGCGCCGCAATCCCGATGAACTGCCGGGCGTGCCGTCGAATGTGATCGTCCGCTCTCTGGGACCTGAGGCGACGGTCGCCGTCGACGTCGAAGGCCCGCATCCGCTCGAACCGGGCGATACGTTCATTCTGTGCAGCGATGGTCTCAGCGGTCCGGTGAACGATCGTGAGATTGGCGCCGTGTCCAGCGCGTTGACTCCGGATGAGGCCTGCCGTTTCTTGATTCACCTCGCCAACCTTCAAGGCGGCCCAGACAACATCACCGTGATCATCGCCCGCGTGCGCGGCAACCCGGCCGCGTCGACCGACCGCCCGACCGCGATCCCCTCTCCCTGGGCCGGCCAACCCCTCATCGCGCGCGCGACCGAATGGCTCAAGGCGTTGCCGTGGGCGTTCGTTGCCCTCGTGCTCGGCATCGTCCTGGCCGGCGCCGCCATCGTCCTGAGCGCGACCGAACGGCCCGGCGAGATGGCGGCGTTCATTGTGGCGGGTCTGTTGCTCGTTTCGGGTCTGGCCGGGCTGATTCTGCAAAGCATCCGCGACCGCCGCGCTCCCAGCCCCAACACGAAAAGACGCCTGCACATCTATCGGCAGATTCCCTGCACGATCGATAAACCGCTGGTGGACCGCCTCGACGCCGCTCTCCAAACCCTCCAAACCCGCGTCGCCGAGAAGTCCTGGCAATTCGACCAAACCCGCTTCGCCGACCACCTCGCCCGCGCCAAAACCGCCCTCGACACCGCCGACTGGACCGAATGCTTCCGCGAGAAGTGCCGCGCGATGATGATCCTCATGGACGCCTTCGAACGCCACCGCGATAAAGAAGAATCGTTCCGGCCGCTGTGGGATAAGGCGACGGGCTGAACGCCGCTTCACGTCGTGTAGTCGGCGTTGAGGCGCACGTAATCGTAGGTAAGATCGCAGGTGTAGAATGTGGCTCTGGCGCTTCCCAAAGTGAACAGCAGACGAGCGGTGATCTCGCGGTTGTTTTTGATGAATGCGGACACGACCGCGGCATCGAACGGCAGCGGACGGCCCCGATCGTAGAGAAGATAGTCGCCGAGCCAGAGCGAGAGGTCGGCTTCTTCGAAATCGACCCCCGCATAACCGGCGGCGGACACGATACGGCCCCAATTCGGATCGGCGCCGAAGAAGGCGGTTTTCACCAGGGGGCTGTCGGCCACCGCTTTCGCGATCTTGCGAGCCTCTTCTTCCGTGCGGGTCCCTTCCACAGCGATCGTGATAAGATGCGTCGCTCCCTCAGCGTCGGCGGCGATGGCGCGGGCGAGTTCTGCGCAAATCGACGTGGCCGCATCCTCGAACGTTTTTCGATCTGCCCCCACAAGGGGGGCGCCGGAGCCGTTCGCGAGGAAGATGAGGGAGTCGTTCGTGCTCGTGTGCCCTTCAACGCTGACGACATTGAAGCTATGCTGAGCCGCAGCCGGGGCGAAGCGGGCGAGGTCGGCGGGCTCCACAGGTGCGTCGCTGAAAACGAACGCGAGCATGGTCGCCATGTTCGGCCCGATCATGGCCGCCCCCTTGGCGAAACCGATCAGCCGAAATTCGCCGGCGGCCGTCGCGATCGTACGGCTCGCGACTTTGATGCGCGTGTCGGTCGTCAGAATGGCGCGGGCGGCGCGTTCCAAAGCGGCCGCATCGCTGCCGAGCTGGGTGGCGGCGTGAGCGATACCCGGGTTGATCTTTTCCATGGGCAAAGGCCGACCGATCACGCCCGTCGATGCGACCAACCACTCGTCGGCCGCATGCCCGAGCGACGCGGCGGCGTGAGAAGTCATGCGCTCGGCGTCTTCGATCCCCTTCTGTCCCGTGCAGGCGTTGGCGTTGCCCGAACAGATGACGATGCCGCGGATATGCGTCGCCGGCAAGCGCGAGCGACAGACACGCACGGGAGCGGCGCAGACGCGATTCTGCGTAAACACCCCTGCGGCTGCGGCCGGACGATCGCTGACGAGCAACGCCAGATCGAGCCGGCCGGGTTCATCGGCGCGGATGCCGCATGCGACGCCGGCAAAGCGAAAACCGCTGGGAAGATCCCATGTGTTCGATGTGTTCATGGTCATCGTTGTATGGTCCAGGTTCGCCGCCGGGCAGCGGTCTTGCGAAGACAATCGAAAAATCGTTCGGAATCTTTGTCCGCTCGACGTGGCGAATCCGCATGTCTTGATGAAACAGGGCTGGAACAGGGTCGGTCGGGCCGAGCTTCGGCAAAGCCCGCCGACGCTTTCTTTACCGCATTAAATCCCAAGCCCTTGGCCCATTTTTGACCGGGATCGTAAGCTCGCCGCCACGCAATCCCAAGCTTCCGGAACGCCTCGGCCGGTGACGCTGCTCACCAGCACGATCGGCACGGGCCGCGACGCGAGAACATCGCGGAGTTGGGCCGCGGTTTGTTCCGCCCCGGGCAAATCCGCCTTGTGAACGACAATGACATCGGCGATTTCGAGGATGCCGGCTTTCTCCCATTGCAGTTCGTCCCCGGTGAGAGGTTGCGTGAGAAGTACGACGAGGTCGGCGAACTCGCTGACCGCGACATCTCCCTGGCCGCTGCCGACGGTCTCGATGAAGAGGACGTCGAAGCCGAACTCCGCGAGCAAGCGCAACATCAACGCGATATGAGCCGCCACGCCGCCGCGACCTCCGGGCGTGGCCAGGCTCCGCAGGAAGAGGCCATCGTCGGCCCCGCCCGCCATACGGAAGACATCGCCCAGAAGCGCTCCGCCCGTCAAGGGACTCTGCGGATCGCACGCCAACACAGCCACGGTTTTGCCGGTCTGACGAATATGCGTGAGCAAGCGTCCCAGAAATGTGCTCTTGCCGACGCCCGCCGAACCGGTCACCGCAACGATCGGCGGGCGTGCCGTCGACGACGCGAGGACGCCTTCGACCGCGGCGATCTCTTCGCCGCGGCTCACAAGAGTCAGCAAACGCGCCAGAGCCCGGCGGTCTTTGTGCGTATAGCGGTCGAACAACTCAGCCAGCATGGGGCGCCTCGCGCGGCTGGCGGACGACGGCGACGATGCCGTCGATCGATGTCCCGGGACCGAACACATGATCGACGCCGATCGCTCGCAACCGTTCCGCGTCCGCCTCGGGAATGATGCCGCCGATGAGTATGCCGACATGCCCCAACCCGGCCTCGCGCAGTCGTTCGAGAATGAGGGGCACGAACGTCATATGGGCGCCGGACAGGAGGCTGAGGCCCAACCAGTCCGCGTCTTCGTCGGCCACGCGGCGAACGACATCCTCGGGCGTCTGCCAGAGCCCGGCATAGATGACATGGCAACCGGCGTCGCGCAGTCCCCGCGCGACGACCTTGATGCCGCGATCGTGGCCGTCGAGCCCGACCTTGGCGAGCACGATGCGCGGAGCAGGGGTCGTCATGAGAACAGTCCTCGGCAAGGAAACGACAGTCGCTTCGAGATTCTACCATGGGATCGGCCGTCGTGAAACGGCACGAAATCGCGGAAAACCGTCCGCCCGCTAGCAACCTCAGGTCCGGCGGGCTAAAATAGGTTTCCATCGAATCGTGGGAACTCGATGCGTGGGTCGCTGGGTGTTTTATGTCCGACTTTGTACTGCGCGTGGGCAGCCGCAGCGCCCAGGGCGTTCGCTCCAATAACGAAGATCGTTTGCACATTGATATCGAGCGTAAGCTCTTCATTGTGGCCGACGGCATGGGGGGCCAGGAACGCGGCGAGATCGCCAGCGAACTGGCGGTCGAGATCATTCCCAAGGTTCTCGACGACCGCCTCGCCGCCGCCGAGGCCGCCGATGCCGCGGTCGCCAAGGCGTTCGCCTCCGCCAATTCCGCGATTATCGAAGCCGGCAAGACGCAACCCGAAGGCCGGCGCATGGGAACCACCGCGGTCTGCGCCCTGCATCATAACGGCCAGGTTTTCATCGCGGGTCTGGGCGATAGCCGGGCGTATCTCATTCGCGGCGAAGAAGTCGCTCAACTGACAGTCGACCATTCCGTGGCCCAGGCGTTGGTCTCGTGCGGCGCCATCTCGGCGGAAGAGGCGCGGACAAGTCCTTATCAACACGTGCTGCACAAATTTCTCGGCTGCGTCAACATGCACGACAACGCCGAAGTCAAGCCGTTTGTGCCGCAAGCCGGCGACCGCCTCGTGCTCGGCAGCGACGGCCTCACGAACCACATCAGCGACGCCGACCTCCGCGAAGGACCCGAACGCTTCGCCGACGCCCAGCAATGGGCCGACGACCTCGTCGAGACCGCCCTCCGCCGCGGCTCGCGCGATAATGTGTCGTGCATCGTCGTGGTGTTCGAAGGAACGTGATTTTCCCCGTTTAAGGATCTCCCATGGCCCAGCATGCTCCGCAGTTTTTGAAAATCGTCAACGACGCCCGTTCGCGGATCAAGGAGACGACGGTCGACGACGTGAAGGCCCGCCTCGATCGGGGCGAAGAATTCGTTTTGGTGGATGTGCGTGAAGAGAGCGAATTCGCTCGCGATCATCTGCCGGGGGCGGTGCACATGGGCAAGGGCGTCATCGAACGCGACATCGAGGCGCGCGTTCCCGATTCGTCCAAGTTGCTCATTCTCTATTGCGGCGGCGGCTTTCGCTCCGCTCTCGCGGCCGACAACCTGCAAAAAATGGGTTACGCCAACGTCCTCTCCATGGACGGCGGCCATCGTAGCTGGCGCGAACGAGGCTATCCGCTCGTACGCGAATAACCCCAAGACTTTTTCACCGAACGAAACGACGCGAGCGGGACACGGATCCCGCTCGCGTTTCGTGTTGTTGTCGATTGCCTTTTAGCGAACGGGCGCCGAGGTCGAGAACGGGGTTTGCGGCGTGTACGGCGCCAGGGCCGCGGGAACCGGAGCGGTCGATTCGCTGCTTTCGTTCTGGAACGACGCGGCTTGCGGGCTCAGCGACACCGGTTGAACGGTCGTCGGTTGAGCCGGCATCGACGTGATGGCCGGAGCGGTTTGAGCCGCCGCAGCGCAGGTCGAGCAGCTAGCCGGGGCGGCATGCGCATGCGACGTGTGCGTCCCGAACAGGTTCTTGATCGCATCGAGAATCGGCCGCGAGTGAACGGTCTTGTGGGCATGAGCCTTGCACGGATCGTTCACCTTGCACGCATCGCAGGTCGCGACGGGAGCGGCTTTGCAACCGGTGTCGCAGGCCTTGGCCACGGGGGCGCAGCTGGAGCAAGGAGCCGCCTTCGGAGCGGTGCACGTGGTGCAGGGAGCCGGGGCGTGAACCTTCGCGACAACGCACGGGGCGCAAGCCGGAGCGGCGAAGTGATGGTGAACCGGGCGCTTCGTCTCGCAAGCCGAGCACGGAGCGGGAGCCGGTTTCGGGGCGCACGCCGAGCACGGCGCGGCAACCGGGGCCGCGGCGCAAGCCGAGCACGGCGCGGGGGCCGCGGCGCACGTGTTGCACGTTGCCGCCGGCGCGCGGTGGAAGTGCTTCGTGATATCGCAGGCCTTGCACGGGGCCGGCTTGGCCGCAATCGCGCACGACGGGCAGGCGACGCTCACAATCGTTTCCTTGCAGCCGCCCGCACACGCCTTCGCGGGTTCGCAGCACGCCTGGAAGTCGAGCTTCGCGGCACACGAGTTACACGATGTGCCGTTCACCAACGTCAGGTTGGGGTCGGGTTGGTAAGCGGGGAACGGATCGCCCAGCGAAACGGCGGGCATCACCCCTTGGGCGAACAGACTCGTTGCGGTCAAAAGACACGCGAACGAGGTCATCAGACAGCGGCAGACACTCTTCATGAGTCGAGTCTCCTAACAGCCGAAACCGGCGCGGCAGCATGCCGGGCATCGGTTGGGCCGAGGGGCGGGTCCTTCCGACCGGCCAACTCCCTTTGGCGCAGTCGACGTTCGGGTTCGGCTCGGGTTTCCCTCCTGGAACTTCGAGCCCGGAATGGCGGACGCTGCGGAAGCGTCGGGTTGTTCGTGAAGCGCCAAAAACTCGCGTCTTGGCGAAACTGCTCATTCTTCTGCTTTGAGTCGGACTGCCGACGCCCGCTCCTCCACCGTCTTCATGAGAATCGGACCATCCCTCCCCGCAGACACCCCGAACGACCGGCAACCTTTCGCCCATCCTGCCAACCTCCCACGCAAATCCACACCCCCGCTTATGCAACCCTCAAGGTTTGCCCGTTTGATCTTCCTGTTTCGCCATAGAATTCCCTCACGAACCGATCCCTGCCCAGGTCCGCTGGCCGGAGTTGACGGATGGACGCCACGCTCAAAAAGTTTTTGAAATTCCTCGATCCCGCCGAAGCGACCGAGGTTCGCCAGGCCGCGGCCCTGCTCATCGCTGAGCTGGCGTCCGGAGAAGCGGCAGCCCATCCGCTCCTCGTTCTCTCGCTCAACGACGTCGATGCCGGGGTTCGTGTCCGGGCGATTCAGGCCGTCGGTAAGCTCAAGATTCAAGACGCGCTGCCGACGTTGCTCGCCCGCATCGAAGCCGGCGGCGAGGAAGCCAGCGAAGCCGCCAACGCCGCCGCCAAGCTGGGAGCCCGGGCGGTGAAGGCGTTGCAGGATATGATGCCGAAAATCGCCCCGGGCCTGCGCCGCTATATCGCCGCCGCCCTCGGTTCGGCGGGCACCGCCAGCGGCGATGCGGCGGCGGTCGAATTCTTGCTCGACAAAGATCCCGGCGTCGTCGCGTCCGCCGTGCGCTCGCTCATCAGCCAGGTGCCGACGCTTTCCGCCGCCAAGAAGAATTCCCTGGCCGAGCAATTGCTCCACATGCTCAAAGACGCGAAGTCGACCTTGTCCGTCCCCTCGCAAGCCGCCGCCATTCGCCTCCTCACGGCCGTCGGCGATAAGAGCGCCGAACCCGTGCTCTGGGAGCGTTGCCTGCCCCCGCATCCCCCCGAGATCCGTGCGGCCGCGTTGCAAGCGCTCGGCGGCATCGCGGAAAAGCCCAACAAGGACCAACTCAAACGGCTGTTTGCGTGCGCCGTCGAGACCGATTTTCGAGTGATCGCCCCGGCCCTGATGATGCTGCAGCATCAAACCGCCAGCGACAAGACGATGCCCGATTGGCTCGCCTTGCTCAAGGCCCCCGATGTCGCCGTCCGCCGCCTGGCCCTGGACAAACTCGCCGATGTCGACTCTCCCGAAGTGGCCCAGGCGCTGGCGCCCGAGCTATTGCATGCCGATCGCAGCTTTCGCGATGCCGTCGTCGCCCGCCTGGTGACGATGTCGGCCGGGCAGAAAGTGTTGTTGTCCGCCCTGCTCGAAGCGCTCAACGCCGACGCCGCCTGGGCCCTCGCCCGCATGATGGCGCCGCTGCTCAAGACCTTGACGAAGCCGCACGTCGACAAACTCTTCGCGCAAGCGTGCAAGTTTCTTGATGCAGGCGACCGCCGCGCCGATGCGTTCTTCTTCGTTCTGCGCGAGGTCGATGCCGCGGATCTTCGGCAACGTCTCGAAGAGAAAGCCCTCGCGCTCCGGAAGAAAAAAGACTACGCAGCCGCCATGACTCACCTACGGCTGCTCGCCCGCGATCCCGCCATCGGCTTCGACCTGCGTTTCGAAATCGCCGGCTGCGGCCTCAAGCTCTCGAACAAAGAACTCGCCCCCGACGCCCGCTCCAGCGACCCCTGCCTGGGCCAATTCTCCCACCTCGTCCTCGGCTACGAAGCCGAACTGATCAAAGCCCTCGACAAAGCCAAATGGCTCGAGCCCGAAGACCTCTTCTACCTCGGCTTCCACTTCATCGACAAAGACGGCTCCCCCCGCCGCTTCGGCGCCGCCGTGCTCCAAATGCTCATCAAACGTTCGCCGAAAACGAAACTCGCCAAAGACGCGAAATCGAAATTGAAGGCGGCCGGGATTTGACGCGAAGAGGACGAGAAACGCGTGACAGCACGGATGCGTTTTTGATGTCCGCACCCGCCGGACACGTTGCGATCGCGGCGCGTCTTCACCGTTAAACACGGACGGTGACGGACGGTGGATGCCGACGCGCCTTTCGCGCAGGCCTCAATTCTTCCACTCTCGATACGCCCAACACCGTTAAACACGGTGATTGACGGTCGGTGGCCCCTCGTGTCGCAATTTTAGCGTCCCGCACGGCCGACCCCGACCATCCTTGATTTTCGCAGCAAACCCTACAACTACCAAACGCAATCTGTGTTGATTTTTCCGCATCGACAGGCAGGAAGCCTAACGCCAGCGAAAGGCCGAACCCGCACGGTCATGCACACACGGAACGCACTTGTATTTGCCTAGATCGATCGCCAGAATAACGCTGGCGGCCGGCATCGCCCAAGGCGTCGCCCCCCCCGAGACCTTTGCGGACGTGAAATCCGCGGATGTCTTCGGAATCGTGTTCATGATGCAAGCTCCTCGTGGGTGGTGTGGGTTGGGTCGCTGGTGACTTTCAAGCGACCACGCCCCCACGGCTTGCATGGATTCTTTCGGCGCTCCCAAAAACGAGGTCTGTCGATGGCGACGAAAAAGGACATCACGACGCTCTTTCGCGCCATTCGCGATGGTGACCTGGGCACGGTTCAAGAAATGGTTGCTGCAAACAAGGAACTCGTCAACGTGTGCCGAAGCGCACCTCCCAAAAAAGACGATGGCCAATCACCGCTTCAGGTCGCTTTCAAGACCGGCCAAGTCGCAATTGCCGCCTACTTGATCGATCAGGGAGCGAATGTGATTCCTATGGAAATAGTTGCCTGATCCGAAGCGTTCTCGATGCCAGAATCGTCCTGCCTTACGACGAGGCCGAAGCGAGCCGTGAGATGGTCGGAGACCTTGCTGCCGTGTTTTCGACCTTAATCAAGGGCGGAGCCGACATTCATGCCTCGAATCCTCAACGGCCAGAATCGGCAGTCCAGGAAACCCGAGGAACATACCTGGAACGATTCGTAAAATAAGCGCGGAGGCATGCCGAACCACATTTATTGCCTCCCTCGTCAAGAGCGCGCACCCTGATCCCTGAAGATTTTTG
>JBAXFO010000019.1:0-16131 GCA_037139885.1 Planctomycetota bacterium | reverse complement strand
GTGGTTTTCATGAACCCGGCCAACATCGACGGAGTCTGCCGAGGCGTCACCTTCCCGGTGGCGACATATTCGCGCCACGCTTTGCCGTCTTCGGCGATGTCCTTCTGCGTCGACTCCTTGAGCGATTCATGGGCGCACTTGCGAATGGCGGTGTCCTTCTCGGTTTCGAGCAGCTTGACCAGCGTTTCGACGGCGTCGGGCTGCGGATATTTCCCCAGGGCTCGAATCGCGGTGAGGCGTTCGTCGAGAACTTCCATGCGATCGCGCTGGGCGGCGCCCGTCAACGAACCGCCGGGCTGTCGGGCGGCGTCGATGAAAAGCTTCTTCGCTTCGGCAGGAGACTGCGCTTGCAGGGAGGTCAACGCTTGCTGGCGGATGAACGCGTTGTTCTCGGCGCTCATGCCCGGGTTGCTGAGGTAAACATCCATGAGGATTTTGCCGGCCCGCGGCTCTTTGTAGCGACCGAGCGTCCGCAGCGCCGCAATGCGGCACAACGGATCGCGATCGTTGACCGCGGACGATTGCAAAATCTGCAGATTCTTTTCTAAATCTCCCTTGGAGGACGATTCGTCGAGTTTGTTGAGCGCCTTGGCCCGGGCGTAGCCGTCCGTCGATTTTTCGATGACGGTCAACGGCGGCGGCGGCGGCGTCCAGAGCGCTTTGACGCCCAGTTCCCGGCTCGTGAGATCGTCCCACGACGGTAACGGCGTGCAACCGCACAGGCTGACGACAACCACCATGCTTCCAACCCAAACTAGCGTGTGCTGTGCCACCGATCGCCTCCTTGCTCTCGGAACCGCTCGCGTCCTGGAACGGATTTTCTGCCCGTTGATCGGGCCGCGGTATAACCGGGACGCGACAGCGTGACAAGAGCAGTTGGCATGAGGATTGAAGCCCCTTTTAAGCCCTTGACGCCGGGCCACGGGCGAGAGTTCCAGCGACAAAGTCAGCAAACTGCCGAAAGCCGCGAATTATGCCGGGCGCGAAAATCGGTAAACGAGGCTGACAAGGGAATCTACCGAGGATCGCTTGCATCACCCTCGTGGGGTGTTAGAATGAGTTGGTCCATTTCGCTTCCCGGCGATGTGCTTGAGGCTTTAACCGGTCATGGAAACTTTGGATGCCACACATGTCGTCAACCGCGCCATTCGCCTGGGCTTGCTGAGCCGCGAACAGGCGGACGAAGGCTGGGGCGAACTCGGCGACCGCAAGGGCGAACCTGAAGCCTTCTTGCGCGTGATGGAGCGCCGCGGCTATCTCACCCCCTTTCAGACGCAAAAACTTCTCAAAAACGATCACGAAGGCTATTTCCTCGGCGGCTATCGCCTCCTCTACAAAATCGCCTCCGGTTCGTTCGGCCGCGTCTTTCGGGCCGACGATCCGACCACGGGCCGCGTATACGCCATCAAGGTGCTGCGGAAAAAGTGGAGCGAAGACCGCCATACGATCGAGCTTTTCGAACGGGAAGGCCGCGTCGGCGTGTCGCTCAAGCATCCCAATATCGTCGAGATTTTAGCCGTCAATAAGGATCAAGCGACCAAGCAATATTACATGGTGCTCGAATTCGTTGAAGGAGGCACGCTGCGCGATTTCCTCCGGATCCGCAAAAAACTCGACGCCGTCGAAGCGGTGAAAATCATCGAAGACGCCGCGGCGGCCTTGTCGTTCGCGTTTTTGAAAGGCATCACGCACCGCGACATGAAGACGACGAACGTCCTTATTTCCAGTACGGGCGTCGCGAAACTGGTCGACTTCGGACTTGCCGATGTCGTCGACCGGACGTCCACGAAAGCCTCGCCGAGCGACGAAAACGTCGATGTCGACCGCACCGTCGACTATGCCGGACTCGAACGCGCCACCGGCGCCCCTCATGGCGACACCCGTAGCGATATCTTCTTCCTCGGCTGTATCGCCTATCACCTGCTCACCGGACGTTCGCCCATCGAATGGTCGAAAAAACCGACCGACCGGATGCAAAAGGAACGCTTTCTCAACATCCCCCCCATGCGGCCCGATGAGGTCAACGCCCCCGCTTCGGTCTTCCGCCTCGTCGATTCGATGATGAAGCTCAACCCCGACGAACGCTTTCAAACGCCCAACCAGGTGCTTGAAGCGATCCGCACGGTACGCCGCGATCTGGGCATCGCCGCCCCCTGCGACGGCAAAACCGATTCGACTCAGACCTATTCCATTTTCCTCATCGAGAAAGACGAACGGCTGCAAGATCTGCTGCGCAAAAAACTGCGGGAAAAAGGCTTCAAAGTGTTGATCGCCAACAACCCCCAGCGCGCCCTCGAACGCTACCGGCAGACCCCCTTCGATCTCTTCGTCGTCCATGCCCCCTCGGCGACGGATGACGCCATACCCGTTTTCGATTCCCTCATGCGCGATGCACGCCGCCAAAACTGCCCCATGGGCGGCATCCTGATCCTTCCCGCCGACCAGGCCGGCCGTGACCCAGGCTACCAAGAATTCCCGAACGTCCACGTCATGTATCAACCCGTGAAATACAAAGAACTGCTCGGCAAAATCCGCGAAGCCACCGAGAAACTCAAACCCGGTTAACATCCGTTGGGTACGTTGCGCCGGAGTTGCGCCGGCAGGCGAAGCCAACCGAAAGTCGGACGCTGGCCCCCCGGCGGTCCCTCACAAGGAATTGACTGCCGCCGCATGTGCCGCCCTCCGTTTCACAAAACGCCCAAGTTTGCGACGATTTTTATTGTCGGAGCATCACCAGCGTGTTAAGCTGCCCGACGAGCCAATATCTCTTCATCCGCCTCGCTGAATTGCTTCGACGGAAATACCTACGCGTCGCCTTCTGAAGAGCGTATTCCATGAGTTCCGTATCGAAATCGCCAACGTCGAACGCGACTTCCCATGTCACCGAAACGCCGCCGGATCCAACGGTTTTCGTCGCCGATGACGACCCCGATATCCGCGACTACCTGCGCGATTTGCTCCAATCGGTCAACCTCCCCGTATGGGCTTTTGAATCGGGACATGAGCTTTTAGAACGCTACGATTCAACCTGGACGGGTTGCATCGTCACCGACTTACGCATGCCCGCGCTCAGCGGCCTGGAACTGCAAACCCGCCTCAAGGCGCGTGGCTCGACATTGCCGATCATCTTCCTCACCGGTTTCGCCGAGGTCGATGTCGCCGTGCGCACCCTCAAAATGGGCGCGGCCGATTTCCTGCAAAAGCCCGTTCGTGGCCAAGAAATGCTCGATAGCGTGCAGCGCGCCCTCGAGATCGAATCGCGCAAACGCGTCCAACGCCGCGAGCATCAACAAACCTCAAACCGCCTCACCAATCTGAACGAAGGCGAACGGGCCGTGCTCGAGTTGCTCGTCGATGGTTTTCCGTACAAATTTATCGCGTCGAAATTGAATTTGAGCTACAAGACCGTCGAGGCGCGCCGCGCTCGCATTATGAAGAAACTCGGCGCCGAAACGCAAAGCGAACTCTACAAAATCATGATCAGCTACGCCCTCGCCAACGACGGCGCGTGCGCCCGTCCCGCCGAACTGAGCGAGCAACTCGCCATGGCGCAGCGCTCAAACTGATGAAAATTCGCTGCGGAAAGCAGCCGTGCCCAGCGGTTCGGGCCGCTGGCGCTCAGGGCGCTGTGGCCGCGACCGGCGCCGGCACAATCGCTTCGTCACGCGTGATGACTTCGACGCCGTTGGCCGTCAGCGCGAGCGTGTGCTCGACGTGAACGCTGGGCAAACCGTCCTTCGTGACCACGGTCCAGTGATCGCCCAGAACCCGGGTCTCCGCCGTCCCCATGTTCACCATGGGCTCAACAGCAAGCACCAACCCGGGCTCCAGCTTGAAGTCGAACTTCTTCGTGTCGCGGCCGACGTAGTTGGGAACCTGCGGATTCTCGTGCATCGTCCGACCAATGCCGTGTCCGACATACGCATCGACGACGCTGAACCCTGCCCCTTCCGCAAAACGCTGCATCCGCGAAGCGACTTCCGACCAGCGATGCCGCCGCGGCAGTTCATCAATCGCGATTTGCAACACCTGCCAGGCCACTTCCACCAGGCGCCGCCGCTCCGGGCGAACCGCTCCCACTTGCACTGTGATGGCGGCATCGGCACACCAGCCGTTGAGCTTGCAAGCCGTATCGATCTTCACGAGATCGCCATCGCGGATTTCACGGTTCCCGGGGATGCCGTGAACCACCTGCTCATTCACTGAAATACACGTCACGGCCGGAAATGGCGTCTTGGGACCGGGATAGCCTTTGAAGAGGGGCGTGGCGCCGTGGCGCGTGTAAAGAGCCTCCACCGCCCGATCGATCTCCAACGTGCGGACGCCGATCTTGCACATATCGCGCGAAAGATTGAGCGCCTCGGACACAATCTTGCCCGATTCACGCATGAGCGCGAGCTCGCGGGCCGATTTCAGTTCCGGGGGATTCTGGAAGAATTTCTTGAACACGGAACCTGCGGGGTTGAAGCCTGGACAAGCCGCAATGGGAATGCGCTGCTTGCGTGGAAAGGTATTCTCGGAAACTTCAAGTCGATCCGCAAGGGGCAGACTTTACAGGCTCGTGAACTTGCCAATACGTACCAAACGACCCGGCCGCAATAGCGACGATGATCGAGGGCGGAAAGCGAAGGAGCCGTCCATTGCAGACGGCTCCTGTTCGGAATCGCGGGCTCGAAGCCGGCTCAGTCTTCGGTCAGCCCAGGATAGTTACGCATCACCAAGTGGCTGTTGATTTTCTGCACCAGATCGAGCGCGACGCTGATGACGATGAGAAGCCCCGTGCCGCCGTAAAAACTGGCGACGACGGGAGTCACCTCCAGAGCCGTCGAGATCATGCTCGGAATGATCGCGATGATCGCGAGAAACGCGGCCCCGACATACGTGATTCGCATGATGACGCGTTCAAGGTAGTCGGCCGTGCTCTTGCCCGGGCGATAGCCGGGAATGAAGCTGCCGTAGTCCTTCAGGTTGTTCGCCATATCCTTCGGATTGAAGGTGATGGCGGTCCAGAAGTAGCAGAAGAAGTAAATCATCACGATGTAAAACACATTGTACAGCCAGCCTTGGCGTTCGAAGGCGTTGGTCAGTTCGTAGAAGAAGTTGACGGTTGGCATGCTCTGCGCGAGGAACTTGAAGAAGAACGTCGGGATGAGCAACAAGCTGCTGGCGAAGATCACCGGCATGACGCCCGCCTGGTTGATCCGCAACGGCAGGAACTGACGCGTGCCGCCATAGACGCGCCGGCCGCGAACGTGCTTCGCCGATTGCGTCGGAATCCGGCGTTGGCCCTTGGTGATCGCGATGACGGCCACGACGACCGCGATAAAGAGCAGCATGAGCACAATGACCTTCTCAAGGCCGACGCTGCCCGGCGTGCCGTCGCCGCCAAGACGCAGCACCGACGTACGGAACGTGCCGCGTTCGAAGAAGATCTGCAGGAAGGCGTCCGGGATGCGAGCGACGATGCCCGCCATGATGATGAGGCTGATGCCGTTGCCGATGCCGTACTCGTCGATCTGTTCGCCGATCCACATCAGGAACACGGTGCCCGCCGTCATCATCATGACCGACGAAAATATGTAGATGAAACTCTTGTCATATCCAGGCAGCGCGAGATTCAGTCCGTGTGGCGCTGGACTGATGATATAAGACACCCACATCCATGCTTGCACGATACAAATCGCCACGGTGGCGTAGCGCGTATATTCATTGATCTTTTTTCGCCCCGCCTCGCCTTCTTTCTGCAGCTTTTCGAGCGGCGGATAAATCGTCGCGAACAGCTGAAAAAAGATCGACGCCGAGATATAGGGCATGATGCCGAGGCCGAAGATCGTGCTCTGGCTCAGGCTGCCGCCGGAGAACATCGATACCAGGCCGAGCAAACCTTCGTCGGCGCCGCGCATCGCGCGGGCCATGGCCTCTTGACTGATGATCGGCAGCGGCACATGGAAGCCAACCCGGTAAATCACCAGGAACAGCACGGTGATGAAGATCTTCTGACGCAGTTCTTTGATGCGGAAAATTGTGACGAGTTGGTTGTTCCAAAGAACATCAAACACGCCGGAACGACGGAGAGACGCTGTGGCCATTGCTGAGGATTCCTTATCTCAAGCCGGAACATCGCGCCGGCGCCTTCAGGCAGCGGAGCCGCCCGATCCAATTCCACCTGGATGACCACAACATTAAATAGAACAAGGGAAAAAGGCAAGAGAAGCGAGGTAAGCTTCGGGCCTTTTTCCCTTTCCGGTTGCGGCCGGGACCTTCCCTTGGCCCCCGCTTGAATTCCACTTTCGTTCCCAGGCTCTCTGAAAACGCTCCGCCTGAGAGGCCCGGGCCTCCCGGATATTGGACAACCAATCGCTAGATCTTCGCCTTACGCGGCTTCATTTTGTTCTTCACCGGCTTCTTCGGCCCAGCCAGAACTTCGACCGTGCCGCCGAGCGCCGTGATCTTTTCCGCGGCCGACTTCGAAAAATGCGAAGCCTTGACGGTGAGCTTTTTCGTCAGATCGCCGTTGCCCAGAATTCGAACTCCAGCCGCCGGACCCTTGGCCAGACCGATCGTCTTGAGAGTCGCCGCATCAACCAGGGCGCCGTCTTCGAACGCGTTCAGTTCGCTGACATTGACGACATGGTAAACCTTGTCCCAGGCCGCATGGCTGAAACCGCGTTTCGGAATGCGGCGAAACAGCGGCATCTGACCGCCTTCGAACGTGAACGACGGCTTCTTGGCGCCAGCGCTCGCATATTGGCCCTTGGCGCCGCGCGTGGATGTCTTCCCCATGCCGCTGCCGATGCCGCGTCCGACGCGCTTCTTCTGCCGGCGCTTCTCGATGCCCTGGTGTACTGTTGAAAGGTCCATGTTAAACGTCCAATTCCGTAAGCAAAAGCCGTCCGACCGTGGGAACAGGCTTCAAAACGCGTCGGCCTGTCTTGTAATAAGTAAGCCCGTTTACAGCGTCACGCCACGCAGAGCAGCGACTTCTTCCCGCGTGCGAAGTTGCAACAGCCCATCGAGCGTCGCCTTCACGAGATTCGTCGGGTTGGTGCTGCCGTGAGTCTTGGTCAAAATATTGTGGATGCCTGCGCACTCGAGCACATCGCGAACGCCCGGGCCCGCCTTGACGCCCGTACCCGGACCAGCCGGAACGAGAACGACCTTGCTGGCGCCGTAACGACCGATGACGCGATGCGGGATCGTCTCGCCGCGAAGCGAAATCCGCTTTTGGCGCTTCAGGGTTTCCTGAGCGTCCTTGGCGGCCTTCTCAACGGAGGGGGGAACTTCGTTCGCTTTGCCGTAGCCATGAGCGACTCGGCCCTTCTTGTCGCCGACGACGACCAGGGCGTTGAAGCTAAAACGACGGCCACCCTTCACCACGGCGGCGCAACGGCGAATCTTCACCACGCGCTCTTCCAGGCCGTCCGCACGCATTTCACGATCTTTTGCCATTGCTCGAAACCCTTAGTTGGCTGGTTCAGCCGAATATGGACACTCCCCACGGTGCGTGAAGAGGACAAATTTTGTTCTAGAACTGCAAGCCCGCTTCGCGAGCCGCGTCGGCCAAAGCCTTGATCCGACCATGATAGCGATAATGCCCGCGATCGAAGCAGACGAGCCAGATGCCCTTCTCTTTCGCGACTTCGGCGATCTCCTTGCCGACGACCTTCGCCGCCGCCACGTTGCCGCCGTATTTGAGTTCCGCTTTCAGATCCTTCGACTGGCTGCTGGCCGCGGCCAACGTGACGCCCTTGATGTCGTCGATGATCTGCACGAGAATGTGCTTCGAACTGCGATAGACCGTGAGACGGGGGCGTTCGGTCGTGCCGCGAACCTTACGGCGAACATGATTGCGGCGCCGCAGCTGCCGGTTGTGTTTAAGCTTCTGTTGATCCATGACTCATTCTCCTCCCCCTCTTCGATGACGAAGAGGAGTGAGCGACCCAAACCGTGAGGCAAGCTGCCAGCCTGCCGTGAAATTTCCAAAGAAGCAGATCCGCAAGCTGGCAGCTTGCGACCAAATCAACCGCCCGAGCTGAACGACTTGCCTTCCTTGCGGCGAACGACTTCGTTGTCGTAGCGAACGCCCTTGCCCTTGTATGGCTCCGGCTTGCGGGCAGCGCGAATCTCGGCGGCGTACTGGCCAACCTTCTGCTTGTCGGCGCCCTTCACCAGAATCGTCGTCGGCTCGGGGACTTCGACCGTCACGCCTTCCGGCGGGTGCTTCACAATCTTATTCGCGAAGCCCACGGTGAGCTCGACAGCCTTCTTGTCCATGCGGGCTTGATAGCCGATGCCTTCGACCTTGAGCTTCTTCTCGTAGCCCTTGGTCACGCCGACGACCATGTTATTGATCAGCGACCGCGTCAGGCCGTGCAGCGAACGATTGAGGCGATCATCATCGGGGCGTTCGACCTTGATCGATTTGCCGTCCCCTTCGAGCGTCACCTTCATGTTGGGATGAGCGACCAGTTCGAGCTTCCCCTTGGGGCCCTCGACCTTGACCGAACCGCCCTCAACGTGGACCTTCACTCCTGAGGGAATGACGATCGGTTGTTTCCCGATACGAGACATGGCGTCACCTGAATTCCTGAAGGTCGGCCTCGCGATTTCGAGACCATCGTAAAAACCGTTACCACACTCGGCAGATCAATTCGCCGCCGACGCGTTGCGCCCGAGCCTGGCGATCGCTCATGACGCCCCGACTCGTGCTGATGATCGAGATTCCCAAGCCATCGAGAACGGGCCGCAACTCTTTATAGCTGCGGTAGAGCCGCAAGCCGGGACTGCTGGCGCGCTCGATATGGCGAATCACTTTCTCGCCATCGGGGCCATATTTCAGAAACACACGCAGCACACGCTTGACATCGCCGTCAGGGGCCGGGGTGTTGAACACCTTGTGGCCCGCTTCATCCGCTTCGAGCTTGCCGACCTGGAAGTCGATGACAAAGCCCTCATCTTTCAAAACCTGGGCGATGCGTTGTTTCGCCAAGGTATAGGGCATATCGACGGCGGGGGATTCGATGCGGTTGGCATTACGAATCCGCGTCAACATGTCGGCAATCGGATCGGTCATCATAAAAGTCAGGCTCCCCGAAAATCGCGCCGTGCGCTACCAACTTGCTTTTCTCACGCCAGGGATCAGCCCCATGGTCGCCATGTTGCGGAAGCAGATCCGGCATACGCCGAACTTGCGATAGACCGCCCGCGCCCGGCCGCAAAGCCGGCAACGCATGCGAATCTTAATTTTGTCCCGCGGCCGCAGCTTGACCTTGGCCGGGTCCTTCTTGTTCCCTTCCAGCAACTTGAGCTGGCGATGAAACTCAACAAATTTCGCGTCTGTTGACATTCAAGGTTTCCTTGTGGGGCAAGCCCTTCAGCCTGCCAAACAAACGGTCCATGCAAAGTTCTCGGCAAGCCCGGAGCTCGCCCCACACATTGTTACGCTTCGCGGAACGGCATGCCGAATTGCTTAAGCATCTCGCGCGCTTCGTCGTCGTTGCGGACGTTGGTCACGAACGTGATGTCCATGCCCTGGGTGAAATTGACCTTATCCGGGTCGATCTCGGGGAACACCATCTGTTCCGTCAAGCCCATGCTGTAGTTGCCGTTGCCGTCGAAGCTCTTGGGATTGACGCCGCGAAAGTCGCGAATACGAGGCAGAGCGATGCTGATCAGGCGATCAAAGAATTCGTACATCCGCTTGCCGCGAAGCGTGACTCGGCAGCCGATCTCGTTGTTCTCGCGAAGCTTGAAGGCGCTGACGGCGACCTTGGCCTTCGTGATCTGGCACTTCTGGCCGGCGATCTGCGTGAGCTGCTCCGCCGACTGCTCCATCTTGTTCTTATCTTGCAGCGCCTTGCCGACGCCCATGTTGACCACGATCTTCTGCAGTTTCGGCAGGCTCAGGCGATTGGTGCGCCCGAACTTCTGGCCCAAAGCCGGAAGAATCTCTTTCACATATTTTTCTTGAAGCCGAGCCATGTCCCACCTTCATTCGTTCGATGCGTTGTAAGGTCTACTTGCCCGCGTTCGCGGACTTGACTTTGCCAACTTTGCCGAGCGTGTTGTTGCACTTCTTGCAGTAACGTTCCTTCTGGCCCGTCGCTGCGAAACGGCGGCCCTGGCGGACGCCATCCTGACAGGTCGGACAGTAAACCTGCACGTTCGAAGCGGCGATCGGCATTTCTTTGCTGATGCGGCCTCCCTGCTGGTTCTGCCGGGTCGCCTTTGTGTGTTTGTACACCTGAGCGATGCCTTCGACAACGACCTTGTCCTTCTCGTTGAGCACGCGCAGAACTTTGGCGACCTTGCCTTTGTCCACGCCCGTGATCACCTTCACCATGTCGTCTTTGCGAATGTTCATGATGCCTTGTCCGCCGCACGATTGAAAAATTCCACGACCAACTTCAAACCACTTCGGCCGCCAGGCTGACGATCTTCGGGTATTCAACCCGCAGTTCGCGAGCCACCGCACCGAAGATACGCGTCCCCTTGGGGTTTTCGTCTTCCTTATTCAGGATGACCATCGCGTTGCGATCGAACTTGACATAGCTGCCGTCATCGCGGCGCGTCGCCTTCTTCGTACGGACAATGACCGCCTTGACGACATCGCCCGGCTTCACATCGCCGCCCGGAATGGCCTTCTTGATACTCGCGATGATCAAGTCGCCGATGCCGGCATAGCGACGGCGCGTGCCGCCCAGCACCTTGATGCACATCGCCACTTTTGCCCCGGTGTTGTCGGCCACATCCAGGTAGCTATACATCTGAATCATCGTTGCACCTAATTCATTGTCAGTTGGCGGCTATCCCTCGGCGAAAATCGCGAGAGACACGTTCCAACTAACTCCCTTGTTTCGCTTCCACCGGAGCCTCGACCGTGGTCACCTGATCGGGCGCCTTCTTGACGACCTTCACCAACCGCCAAGACTTCTGCTTGGAGATCGGCCGTGTTTCCATGATTTCGACGGTGTCGCCAATCCGCGATTCGTTGGCTTCGTCATGCGTATAGCAAACGGTCCGGCGCTTGATGTACTTGCCGTAACGGGGATGCTTCACGAGCCGGGGAATCTCGACCCGGCGAGTCTTGTCCATCTTGTCGCTGGTGACGATCCCGACAGCCACCCGACGCGCTGTTTCACGAATTTCCGACATGCCTAACGCCCCTTACGAGTTCTTTTGCCCACGGATGCTCAGCGATCGCTCCCGCACGATTGTCTTGATGCGGGCCACGTCCTTCTTCGCCTTCTGGATCTCGCTCGGAGTCTCCAGACGATCCGTGGCGGACTGGAAGCGCAGATGGAACAAATTCTTGACCACTTCCTTGAACGACAGTTCCAACTGTTCGTCGCTCATATTGCGAAGGTCGACCGTCTTCATAACCAGCACCTCAAAACGAAACGACTCAGATACTCGGCCGACGCGTTACGAACCGGCACTTGAACGGCATCTTGTACGCCACCCGGGCCAGGCATTCGCGAGCCGCAGCTTCCGGAATGCCGGCGATCTCGAACAAAATGGCACCCGGCTTAATGACCGCGGCCCAAAATTCGGGCTCCCCTTTACCCTTACCCATACGGGTTTCGAGCGGAATCGACGTAATCGATTTATGGGGAAACACTCGGATAAAGAGCCGGCCTTCGCCGCGGGTGAAGTGGCTGGCCGTCACGCGACCCGCCTCGATCGATTCCGCGCTGAGCCAACCGCCATCGAGAGCCTGCAGGCCAAATTCGCCGTGCGAGACGAAATTGCCACGAAGGGCGTTACCGCGTAGCTTTCCGCGCTGGCTTTTTCGAAACTTTACTCGCTTGGGCATTTGCGGCATTGTCGTCCTCCTCGGCGTCCAGATGATCGCCGTTGTTGATCCAAACCTTGATTCCGATATGGCCCTGAGCCGTCTTGGCCTCAGCGAAGCCGTAGTCAATCTTGGCGCGAAGCGTCGACAGCGGGATCGAGCCGAGCATAGCCTTTTCGTTGCGGGCCATTTCCGCCCCGCCGAGCCGGCCTGCCATCTGCATGCGGACGCCGCGAGCGCCCGCTTCCATCGTCTGATCCATCGACCGCTTCATCGTGCGGCGGAAGCTTTGACGCTTCTCCAACTGCTCTGCGACATCTTCGGCAACCAGCTGCGCGTCGCGCTGCGGATTGTTGATTTCGAACGTCTTGACCTCGATATGCCGATGGGTCAGCTTTTCGAGTTCTTTGGTCAGCTTGTCGACCTCGGCGCCCTTCTTGCCGATGATCATGCCGACGCGAGCGGAGTGAATATAGACGATCACCTTTTCGCGAGTCCGCTCGATGCGAACCTTCGCGATGCCGTTGCGAAAGCGCTTCTTGATGTAGCAACGGATCTTGTCGTCTTCCTCGAGGAGGTCGGCGAAATCCGCCTTGGTCGCGAACCAAGTGCTCTGCCACGGAATCATGATTCCGGTGCGAAAACCGATCGGCCGAACTTTTTGACCCATGGACCACTCTCTTGTCAAACAAAGAAGCCCACCAAGAGCGAGGCACTTACCTCGCCCGTTTGTGGACTTCGGCGAATCGGAGAAGCCGCTACTCCTCGCCAGATTCCGCCAGAGTTACGTGAATATGCGAATAACGACGCTTGATCGGGTAGGCGGTGCCGCGAGCACGGGGCTGAATCCGCTTCATCATCGGACCGCCGTCGATCCGCGACTCGAGCACGATCAAATCGAGCGGTTCGGCGTTGCCGCGATCTTCGGCGTTGCCCAGAGCGCTTTTCAGCACCGCTTCAAGAAGGCGAGCGCTCTTGTTCGGGTAGAAACGGAGAAGGTTCAGAGCGTCTTCCGCGTTCCGGCCACGAATCAAGGACGCGAACGGCCGAATCTTTCGGGCCGACATATCCGAATGCCGATGAACCGCCTTGTATTCCGCCATCGCCAACCTCAGGTTGAGTGACTGAAGCCAAATGAAACATGGACAATGAATCCAAATTTCAACCGACCTGCAACACACTCGCACGCACTTCAAAAATTTCCGGGGGCAGGATTTGAACCTGCGACCTCCAGGTTATGAGCCTGGCGAGCTACCACTGCTCTACCCCGGGATGTTTCGATACCAAACTTACTTACCCGCCTTCGCCTTGCCGCCCGAGTGCCCCTTGAAGGTCCGCGTCGGCGAAAACTCGCCCAGCTTGTGGCCGATCATGTCTTCGGTCACGAAGACCTTGAGGAACTGACGGCCATTATGCACCAAGAAGGTATGCGTGATCATTTCCGGAACGATCGTCGAATCGCGCGACCAAGTCTTGATCGCTTCCTTCACTTTGCCCATACGTTCGACCCGCGCCAGCAGGCGATCATCAACATAGGGGCCTTTTTTACTCGACCGACTCATCGCAAACCCTCAACAAAGCGGAGCAGGCATCTTAGGAATTTTGTTCATCTTGGCCAGCGAAACTTTTGCGTTTCGCCGCACTTCCCCAACCTCGCGGCTCGCAAACCGCGGCCATTATGCGTAGTGGGCGCCACGGCGGCGTTGACGAATGATCGCGGCGTTCGACGGTTTCTTTTTCTTGCGGGTCTTGCCGCCCTTCGCCAACACGCCCGTGGGCGAGCAGGGATGCCGACCACCCTTGGTCCGGCCTTCACCACCGCCGAGCGGATGGTCGACCGGGTTCATCGCGGTGCCGCGACTGTGGGACTTCTTCCCCTTCCAGCGATTGCGGCCCGCCTTGCCCAGCGAAATATTCATGTGCTCGGCGTTGCCGATCGAGCCGATCGTCGCCCGGCAGGTATTGGGCATACGGCGGACTTCGCCCGAAGGCAGAGTCAGCTGAGCCCAGTCGCCTTCGCGAGCGGACAGCGTCGCCGCCGTGCCGGCGCTGCGGCAAATCTGACCGCCGCGGCCTGGCTGCATCTCAACGCAGTGAACCGTCAGGCCGACAGGGATTCGCTTCATCGGCAGCGTATTGCCGACGCGCGGCTCGGCGTCTTCGCCGCTCATGATCGTATCGCCCGCTTTCAGGCCTTCCGGCGCCAAGATATAGCTCTTGATGCCATCTTCGTATTTGATCAGAGCGATGCGGCACGTACGGTTCGGATCGTATTCGATCGATTCGACCGTCGCGGCCACGCCGTCCTTGACTCGCTTGAAGTCAATGACGCGGTACATCTGCTTGTGGCCGCCGGCACGAAAACGCGTGCTGACTTTGCCTTGATTGTTGCGCCCGCCGGTCTTCTTGTTCGGCTCCAGCAGCGATTTTTCCGGCTTCTTCTTCTTGTCGGTCAAATCCGCAAAATCGCTGACCGAACCGGCTCGGCGTCCGGCTGTCACTGGCTTGTATTGACGAATACCCATCGAAATACCCTTCCCAACAATCCGGCGCCCCGTAGACCGCCAACAATCCATCGCCTATCGTCCGCAGAAAACCATCGGACCACGTCCATCAATCTCAGAAGAAGTCGATACGATCTTCCACATGCAACTTGACGATGGCCTTCTTCCAGTTCGACTCTTTGCCTTCTTTGAACTTGAAGCGGCGCTTCTTACCGAGACGCAGCTGAGTGCGAACGCCGACAACGCGAACGTTGAACAGTTCGATGATGGCGGCCTTGATCTCGGTCTTGGTCGCCCAGAGATTCACCTGGAACGAGTATGCGTTATGATGCTCGTTGTTGGATTGATGCGTACCCTTTTCCGTGATCAGGGGACGCAGAATCACCTGGTGCGGCGCGAGCTTCGGTCCAAAATATCGTTGCTGATTCACAGCCATGACAACACCCTACTTCCACTTGGCGTTTTTGCACAGTTCCGACAACGCCGCCTTGGTCAGCACCAAACGCTTCGGGCGAAGCACCTGGTACGCATTGAATTGCTGAGCCGGCAAAACCTGGACGCCGTGAATGTTACGGGCCGACAGGTAAACCGTCTTTTTCTCGTCGATATCCGATTTTCCCAGGCCGATCAAGCAGCTGGTGGCCACCTGAATGCTCTTGAGAATGCCGACAACCGACTTCGTCTTGATCTCGGGAAGCTTGATCTCATCGATGATGATCGCTTCCTGGTCCTGCAGCCGGCTCAAGACAGCCATCTTTGTGGCGGCTTGAACGGCCTTGCGGGGCATGTGGTATTCGTAATCGCGGGGCTTGGGGCCCTTCGCGGTACCACCGCCACGACGCTTGTTCGTACGCCGAGTGCCGACGCGAGCGTTGCCGGTGCCCTTCTGGCGGAAGAGCTTCTTGGTGCTGCCCGCGACTTCGCCGCGGCGGAGCGTCGAATGCGTACCGGCACGCTGGTTCGCGCGATACATCACGACGGCGTCGTGCAGAAGCTGCTTGTTGACTTCGCTGCCCAGATCGTCGACGTCGATTTCGACGCTGCCGACAGGCTGCCCCTGGGCGTTGACGACTTGCAGAGTCAAAGGAGCGGTTGCCGTGCTCACGAGACAACCCTTTCTTTCAAAATAATGACAAGTGAAGAGGGATGAGCGAGGAGAAAGCCATCTCGTCGCTTATCGCCCGTCACTTGTCGCTGTTCTCAATCCTCGCGTGGCTGCTTGCTTGGCTGCCAAGATCCCAAGAAGATGAACTTCGCAGGGAGGGAAGATTTTATGAAAATCGACACAGTTGAACAGTGCGAAATGAAAAGAGACGAGCGACACGTTGGTCACTCGTCACTTTTCACCAGGGGCAAATCACGCCCCGGCCATGACGCGGATCTTGATATCGACGCCGGGGGGAAGACTCAAGCCCTTGTTGAGAGCTTCGATGGTCTTGCCGGTCGGCTGCAGGATATCGACGAGCCGTTTGTGCGTGCGAATCTCAAATTGCTCGCGCGATTTGCGGTCGATGTGCGGGCTACGCAACACCGTGTACCGCTCGATGCGGGTGGGCAACGGAATCGGACCATGGACGATGGCGCCGGTGCGCTGCGCGGTATCCGCGATCTCGCTGGCGGTGCGATCCAGCACTTCATGGTCAAAAGCTTCCATGCGGATGCGAATGCGTTCGGTCATGCCTGCCAAAGGTCGACTCCTCAGTGATTCGGCCGCGTTCATCAGGAACTTTGAAAGATAGGAAGGGGAACAACGATCGTCAAGTGTCAAGGGCGAATTTCAACCGCTCGGCCAGGCAAATCCAACATTCCACGCGAAATCGCGACTTCTCCGCT
>JBAXFO010000018.1:0-16500 GCA_037139885.1 Planctomycetota bacterium | reverse complement strand
CATTTGCGCAAATCGCGTCGCCTTTCTTCCCGGTCATACGACCCCGCCAGCAGCTATTCTGAGAACCACGCTCCTTAAAGGACTTCGTCCGGCGCGAATCTCACTTTTTGCGCCCAACTTCGTCCATCTATCAAGGGCGATTCGTCGATAGGACATTTAGGTGACCGTTAAGGTTCGGGACGAAGGATCGCCCTGTCGCTTCCGGATCGAGCTTACGGCTCGCCGTGAAAGTCCCTTTTCGGCCAACTTGGCAACAAGCACCACGTCGGAAAACGGCCGATCATTCCTTCGCCTCGTGCTCGGTCCCTCGTACGAATGAGGATGTGCCGCGGACGGCTTCGCCCGTTCGTGCGAAAACCTGCCGCGGCGAGCGGGTGGGGCACAGATCGTTACGTAACGAGTGACCTGGCCCCGTGAAAGGAACGAACGCACCCTTTTTGGCCGCCGCGCGATTGACGCGCGGCGCTGACAGGCGGCGATGCGGCGCCGATCCGACGATTGCTTTCCTCAGACCTTTGGCCTTATGATAATCCTGGCCCGGCCGGCAGGGGAATTGGACCCCCGTTTGGCTCGGCGTCAGGGGAGATGTTCCATGCACCAACACGGTCCCGACCCACTCGTCGGTCCTCTCCGCGGCGCCAACGCCTGGTGGCACAGCCGCCCCGCCGATACTCCGCCGACTCCCGAGCCGGCTCCCGCTGCTCGCGTCCGCAAACGTGGACCGCGCAAAATCCGAACGGATTTGGTCAAACGTGTCCGCGCCGAAATCGAAGCAGGAACTTACGACACCCCCGAACGTTTTCAGGCGGCGCTCGAAACGATGTTCGAAAAGCTTTGGGATTAGTCGAGCAGACTCGCCGCCGCCCAGTCCAGCAGCCCGGTTGCTCAGCAGCCGGGCTCTTACTTCATGCGCTGCAGCCACACACTGAGCACTTTCGCGATTTGCGTCGGCCCTTCGGGGCTGCAATTCTCGGGGCGGTCGCTGAGCTTATGCCAGTGCCGATAATCGAAATCGATGATGTCGATCGCGGGAATGCCGACTTCGAGAAGTTGCAGGTGGTCGTCCATAACGCGGCTGCCAACCTGATTCGCGAAGACCTTGCAACGCAGTTCGTTCGCGATTCGCCAAACATGGCCGTTCAGCTCCGGCGCTTGCATGTACGAATGCCCCTCGGCCGGGAATTTCGGCGACTTGCCGGCGATCATATCGAAAAGAATCGCGGCCGTGTACGCCGGACGATCGTTTGCCTTGCGCCAGTTCTCGGCGAAATATCTTGAGCCGAGAAAATACTTATCCCGCTCGGTTTCGAAGATAAACTCTTCGCCATCGAAGAATACGAAATCGACGCCGACATCGAGATTGAGTTTCGGCAGATGATGGCCGAGTTCCATCAGGAAGGCCACGCCCGAACCGCCGTCGTTGGCGCTGACGAAGGGCTCGCGCCATTTGCGCGGATCCGTCTCCTGGTCGGCGATGGGACGCGTATCATAGTGCGAGCAAAGAATGACGCGTTTTTTCTTTTCGGGAAAGATCGATACGATCATGTTCGTCATGTCGATCGCATCGGCGCGGCTTGTCTGTTTGGCGGAAAACGTCTGCTTGCGAACGGGCAACCCGAGCTTTTCGAAATGAGCGGCGATTAAATCCTGTTGCTTTTTAATGCCGGGGGAGCCGCTCATGCGGGGCCCCAGGGCGCAAATCGCCTCTAAATACGACATGAAGCGTTTGCCGTCGATCTCGGTCGGGGTCACGCGGTCGGCGGCGAAGCCTCCGGGTTCGGCCTGCTCTTCGAGCGGCGGCGGGGGAAAGAGCGAGGTGCGCGGCGGCGGCGGAGATTGCGAATCGGTGGAGTAGACGAACATCGCGATACCGGCTCCGAGAAGCAACGCGCCCACAAGCAAACCGCGAACCATGGGATTCCTCCTGAATGCCCCGCCCTTGGAGGTTTTCAACCGCCGGAAAACCTGCCCGTCGGAGCCGCGTCATGCATTTTCGAATTCGCGAAGCAACTGACGGAAGCGGGGGTCGGTGCGAATGTTTTCGAGATCGCGATCTTCGCGGATGTAGCGGAAATCGCGATAGCCCAATTCGATGGCCTGGCGAAGCGTTTTGAGCGCCTGTTCTTTTTTACGCAGGAGCGAGAAGCTGCATGCGAGATTGTAATGAGCAAGAGCATCGGCCGGACGCAGACTCACGAGGCGCTTGTCGATTTGCAGGCCTTCGAGATAGCGGCCGCGGAGCGTCAGGTTGTTGCCGTGCACGCGGAGAACGTCGAGGTGATTGGGGTGGCGCTCGATAATGCCCGAGAAGAAGTCGATTTCGAAATCGAGCTGTCCCTGGTCGCTGCTTTTGACGAGAGCTCCGCCGCCAAGCGGAGTGAGTTCATTCTCGGATGAAGGTTTGCCCTTGCTCGCCATGGCACAATCCCCTAATCGTGGGTCAATCTGGACGTTGCTGCACTATACCGAAGCCGGAGCTGTCACGCAATCGCCGGAATGAAAAAGAAGTTTGTCGCTTGGGATCGCTCAATCCGGCCTCAACGTGAAGACCGCGACTTCGGGCCGCACGCGGTAGCGAATGGGCACGCCGTGGCCGATTCCCTTGTTGACGTAGAGCCAAGTCTTGCCGACTCGATAGAGCCCGGCCGAAAACTTTCGTCCCCCGGGACCGAGCGCGATGCGCCCCAATCCGGGCACCATGACTTGCCCGCCATGAGTGTGGCCGCTGAGCATCAAATCGCAGCGGCGCCCCGCCAAGAGCTCAACGGTCAGCGGATTGTGCGCGAGCACGACACGCGGTTGATCGGTCGGCAGGCCTGCAAAGCTCGCTTCCAGATCGCACTCCCGGCTCCATAAATCCTCCATGCCGGTGAGATGCAGGGTCTGAGCGCCGCGCTGCAGCGGCACCGACTCGTTGCGGAGTACGTAAATATCCTTGGCCGCGAGAGCGTCGCCCACTTCGCGATGGAGATTCGGAAAACGACGTACGCCCAGCGGATTGCGCACCGAAAAGTCGTGGTTGCCGAGCACTGCGAAAACGCCGTGCGGCGCCCGCAGTCGGCCCAGCGAATTGGCCACCCGTTCGACATGGCGGTTGCCCTTATGCACGAAATCGCCCGTCAGCACGATGACGTCGCCCGCCTGTTCCTGGGCAAGGGCGACGGCTTCATCGAGATATTCCGATGTGACCGATCGGCTGCCATGAAAATCCGTCATCTGCACGATCTTGAAGCCGGCAAACGACGCGGGCAAAGATGCGACCGGAATGTCGAGGCGGTTGACTTCCAGCCACGTCGGTTCGACGCGGACGGCATAGGTGAGATGCGCCCAATTCTTGCCGACCCAGCGGGCCCAGACTCCCTTGCGCGCCGTCCGGCGATTCTGCAACAAGCGAATCACTTTCTTGAAGACCATGGCCTCGCCTTTCGAGATGCGAAAATCGGCACGCGTCCCTACGAAATGAAAGCCGACCCCTTCGCTGGAAAAGGGGCCGGCTTTATTATAAGCGTTCGCTGCCGACGGACGCATCATACGTCCGGTTCTTCGTCTTCCTCTTCATCATCGTCGTCATCGTCATCGTCATCATCGTCGAGATCATCGAGATCGTCGTCGAGATCATCGTCATCGAGATCGTCGTCGTCCAGATCATCGTCATCGTCGAGGTCGTCTTCGTCGTCGTCGAAATCCTCTTCTTCGAGGTCATCGTCGAAGTCGTCGTCTTCGTCATCGTCCTCAAGGTCGTCGTCGTCATCGTCGTCATCATCATCGTCGTCGTCTTCGTCTTCGTCCTCCTCTTCGTCTTCGTCGACCGCCCGCAGAACGGACTTCGACGCATTGAGGCGAACGCTGACGGGGAGAACGGCAGCGGCCCCGACTTTCCAATTTTTCATCACCATTTCCGACAAGGTGCCAACTACCATTCCTCGGTCCTCTTTGTTCGTGGAGTGAGAGATCTCAAACGGCTGGATTTTGTGCATATCGACTAAACTGCCCATTATTTGCACTGGTTTTCGCAAAAATCTTGATTTCTTAAAATTCCCGCTCGGCGCTTTCTTTTCCCCGGGCCCTCGCAGTGCGTGCGCGTCTTTGGGAAAGTTATGGCCATTGGGGATGCGAGGCTAGCCGCAACGACAAATTTTTCAGCGAATTTTGCCGGCCGCCTCCCCTGCTCCTGCGCCCCTTGATCAATTCAACTCGACCGCTTCCTCCCAATGTTCATAAAGCTGGGCGAGCCGAATCTTGGTCGCCTCGAACGCCTCCGTCGTTTCCTTCACCTTGCCCCCCTCCCGGTAAAGCTCCGATGACGCCAACGACGCTTCCAGTTCCCGGAGGCGAACCTCCTCGGCGGCGATGTCGGCTTCCAGGTCGGGAACTTTCCGATAGGTGAATTTTCGCTTCCTTTTGACCTTCGCGTTCGTCGCCGGCCTCGCTTCGATTTCGAGCGTTTTCGGCTCTTTCTTCTTCCCGCGCCCGGCGTCTTCGAGTTTCAAAAGCCGCATGCGTTCGTAGGTGTCGTAGTTGCCGTAAATCACTTCGACCCGGCCCTCGCCTTCGAAGACGAGCAAAAGATCGACGACGCGGTTGAGAAAATAGCGGTCGTGGCTGACGCAAATGACTGTGCCGTCAAAATCGAGCAGCGCTTGCTCGAGCGCATCGCACGCCCAAAGATCGAGATGGTTGGTCGGTTCGTCGAGAATGAGAACATTGACGCCCAGAGCCACGAGTCGCGCCAGCGCCGCCCTGCTGCGCTCGCCGCCGCTGAGTTGGCCGACGATCTGGTTCACCTGGTCGCCGACCAAGCCAAAGCGGCCCAGGAGATTCCGCATGGTCTGTTCGGTTGCGTCTTTATCTTCGACGGGCCAGACGGCGCGAATCACCGTTTTGTCGTCGGGCAGCGTCTTCAAATGCTGATCGTAGTAGCCGAACTTGACGAGATGCCCGACCCGCGCCTCGCCCGAATCGGGTTCTTCCATACCCAGAAGAATCTTGAGCAGCGTCGTTTTGCCGCAGCCGTTGGGGCCCATGATGCCAAGGCGTTGACCGCGTTTGAGCTGAAAGGAGAGATCGCTGAAAAGGGGGCGATCGTAGCGTTTCGTCAGATCCTGGGTGTCGATGACGACATCGCCGCTGCGCCGCACCGCGCCGAAATGCAGGTGCGGCGTATCGATCATCGTCGGGCGTTCGAGCCGTTCGACTTTGTCCAGAGCCTTCTGCCGCGACTGCGCCTGGGCCGCCCGTTGACTGTAGCCGACGCGGCGGATGTACTCTTCCTGCTTCTCGATCGATTCCCGCTGCGCTTCCCACGCCTTGAGTCGCTGTTCATAACGTTCGCCGCGCTGCCGCACATACGCGTCGTAATTGCCGACATACGCTTCGACCTGGCGATCGTTGAGTTCATAGATCTTGTTGACGACGCGATTGAGAAAGTACCGGTCGTGGCTGACGATCAGCATGCCTTCCGACTGCTTGATGAGATAATCTTCGAGCCAACGCGTCGTTTGAATGTCGAGATGGTTGCTCGGTTCGTCGAGCAGCAGCACATCGGGCGAGGCCAGCAGAATTTTCGCGAGCATCAGACGACTTTGTTGGCCGCCGCTGAAGGTATCCACAGCTCGGCCATAATCGTCGGGAACAAAACCGAGCCCTTGCAGCACCTCTTCGATGCGATGATCGACATTGAACGCTTCCTGAGCATGCAAGATTTCCTGAAGCCGATCGTACCGCGCAGCCAGCGATTTCCGTTGGGTCTCGTCAGTCGCCTGGGCGAGAAACTCGGCCGTGCGGATCATGTCGTCGTGAGCGGCGATGATCTCGTCCAGAGCGGTCTTGGCTTCTTCAAACAGCGAACGCCCGGCGCCATACTCGGCTTTCTGCCGCAACAAACCGACGCGTGCCCCGGCATGATGGCGAACCGAACCCGTGTCGGGCTGATCGAGCCCAGCCAGCAACATCATCAATGTCGTTTTGCCCGCCCCGTTCGGCCCCACGAGGCCAATGCTCTGGCCGGAGAAGATCTCAAAGCTCAAATCTTCGAACAGCGGGTCCGCATCGAACCCGCGGCTCAGATTCTCGCAACTCAGAAGGAGCGTCGTCATTCCGAAATTTTATAAGAGATATGGCGAGTTGCGAGGCGAGTTCGGACGACCAGACGCGCCCGGGTTGTGGGGCAAGCCGCCCGCTTGCCCCACAACCCGGGCGCCAAAAAACTAACCGCGTTCGAAAATGCCCGCGCCGAATTCGCGAATGGTGCGCTCGTGCTTGATGTGCGCTGGCGCAGCCGTATGGGCGGCGTGAACTCGGTAGCCCGCGAACTCGAGCGGCACATCCTCGAAATCGCCTGCGTCGACCTCGTCGTAACGGCAGACGTACCCCGGTTGCCGCGAGCGTTCGCGTTCCTCGGCATACGCTTTCATGATGGCTTTCTGAATCATGTCGCGGCATTGGCCGTGAATTGGGTGGGCGATGTCGGCGTGGAGTTTCGCCTTGCCCTCCAGCGGACGCAACGCCCGGTCTTCATCTAGAGCCAGGCCGCAATGATTGCAGAAACGAGCTCGTAGGTGATTCTTGAACGCGCACTCCGGGCAGCGGTCGGTCAGCTTGCGGCTCGGCATGGCGACGAAACAGCCGCGCGCGCCGTCGATAATCTTCAAATCGCGGATGACGAACATATCGTCAAACGTCACCGAGCAGAAGCCGAGCAGACGTTCGTGGTTGGCGTCCATCAGTTTGATGCGAACTTCGGTGATGACCACAGCGGAACTCCTTTTCGCGTGGCAGGGTATTCGTCCGTAATCCAAACTACGTTGGCGATTTCAGCGTGCGAACCGCCTGGAATCGGCAACCCGCCAACTCCGGCAACGATCGCAAACGTGCCGTCAATTTCTTCGCCTCGGCGACATCGTGCGTCAGGGCGAAGAGCGTGCTTCCGCTCCCGCTCATTCGGCAACCCAGCGGCGCGACGCGGGCGATCGCTTCCCTCAAAGCCTTCAGCGGCGGCGCGACGACCTCCGCCGCAGCTTCCAGTCGGTTATGCAACGTCCGACTTAACTCCGCGACATCGCCTGCCGCGAACGCTTGGCGAACGGCTTCGCCCGTCTCGGCGACGCTCGGCAGAACCGTGTTGCGATAGACGCCCCCCGTGTTGCAACCAAAGGGGGGAAACACGAGAACCAGATCGAACGCCCGCGGAACCGGCAACGGTTCAACAATCTCGCCTCGTCCCGTACACCAGGCCGCCGGCAGCGAAAGAAAGAAGGCGACATCGCTTCCCAACTCAGCCGCCAACCGCGTCAAATCGCTGTTCGAAAGCCCGGCATTCCAGAGGCGGTTCAAACCGATGAGCGTGGCCGCCGCATCCGTCGAGCCGCCCGCGAGACCCGCAGCCATCGGTATCCGTTTCGCGAGCCGAATCGAGGCGCCGCGGCGAACGCCCGACGCCGAGCGAAGCAAATTCGCCGCCTTCACGATCAAATTGTCCGGACCTGCCGAAAGATCCGTTCGATCGATCGCCAGCGTCACCGCGCCATCGGCGCGATCAACGAACGACAACGTATCGCGCAGCGACAGCCCGACCATCAACGTCGCGAGTTCGTGAAACCCATCGGCCCGCTTGCCGAGCAATTCGAGAAAGAGGTTGACCTTCGCCGGAGCGCCGATCGAAACCCCCGTCTCATTCCAAAAGACACGCATGAGCCAACCAACGCAGGTCGCGAAATTGACGCGGCTCAACCAAACCGCGGGAGCTTACCCGAAGAAAAAGTTCGCAGTCAAGAGATGTTACAAATTCAAAAGGGAGATGTGCAGCCCGACGGAACGTGATTTCTCATACAATGACGCTCGTTCGAACCCGCCCTCCCTCACTTTTCTCCACGGTGACACATGCGGAAATTCTCCTGCGCGCTCGCTTTCATGGGACTGATGCTTGGGCTGACCGCCACGGCCGGCGACGTCAAACTCGAACCCGGGTTTCGCCTGCTCTTTAACGGCAAGAACTTCGACGGCTGGCAGCCCAAGGGCAAGAAAGACCCGCTCGACGGCAAGACGGAAGCTTTCAAAGGACGCTTCAAAATCGACAACGGAGCGATCGTCGTCAACCCCGCCGTCAAGGGAGACGCCTACATTGAAACCGCCAAAGATTTCAGTGGCGACGCGCACATCAAGTTCGATTTCAACCCTGGCAAAGACTGCAACAACGACATCTTCTTCCGCGGTTCCAAGTTCGACATCGTTCTGAAGCTGAAGGGCGTCAAGGAAAACGAATGGAACTCGTGTGAGATCATCACGACCGGCGACAAGATCGAACACAAGATCAACGGCGAAACCGCACGCAAGTCCGACGCCAAAAGCAAATCGAGCCCCTTCGTCCTGCGTGCAGAATTCGGCACGATTCAGATCAAGAATATCCGCATCAAAACCGAATCCTAATCCGAAAGGTCTAGGAAAGCCCCAGTGACTTCCGACGCCGCTTGACGCTCTCCGCGTCGCGACCCAGCACGGCTCCGGTCACGGCGTCGGAGGCCTTGAGGGCGTTGAGCTTGCCGATCGTGCCGTCTTCTTGAATCGAGAAACGCGCGCCAGGGCGAGGCTTGCCGCGACCCCGGAGAACGGCGAACGTCCCTCCGGGAACGGCGATCAGTCCTTCGACGGGCGCGAACGCGTCGCCGAAGGCCATCAAAAGGTCGGTGGCGGGATCCAGTTGCGATAACGCATCCTGCAATTCGCCGACCGTCATTTCGATTCTCCGAGAAGGTGGACCCAGCCTACGAAGTCGACGTCACGGCGATTTCGTGGCCCAAATTACTTCGCGACAGACTGCTTGTAAAGATTGTACGTAATATGGGCTTGTCCCTGGTGATGGGCTTCGTGCCAACCGAGGAGCTTGATCCATTCGAGGTAAACCCAGGGTTGGGCTTCGTCAGGCTTTTTGTCCAGAATGGCGGGATCGAGGCCGCGCAGGTGTTCGACCATGTCTGTGCGTTGCGAGGTCAGGTAAGTGCGGATCTGGTCGATGGTGGGGATGTCGTCATCGGGGATGCTGCCGCCGGCGAAACGGCGCACGAGTTCGGCGTCGGCGGCCTGGCCGCCGGTCATGCGGATATGGACATGGCGGTCTTCCGTCGCGGCGATGTGCATGAGTTGCCAGCCGATGTGAGCGCGGCCTGGGCCGGGGCGGAAGCCGAGGATCTTGGCCGCTTCGGGCTCTTTGGCGATCGAGTCGAGGAGACCAAGCGTGCGGGTGCGGTTGTATTCGAGAATTTCGATCAGATCGGCGAAGGTCATCGTGAAGTCTCCCGTTGAAAGAGGCGAAGGGCATTGGCTGTTGTATGCTCGGCCAGCGCTTCGAGGGGAACGCCGAGAACTCCGGCGAGACAGCGGGCCGTGTGCACGACATACGCCGGTTCGTTGCGTTGGCCACGAACGGGGACCGGGGCCAAATAGGGACAATCGGTTTCGACGAGGACGCGATCAAGTGGGATCGTCTTCGCAACTTGACGGATGGCTTCGGCGTTCTTGTACGTAAGCATGCCGGAGAACGAGATAGAGAGGCCCATCGCGAGGCACTCGGCCGCCATCGCCGCGTCGCCGCAGAAGGAATGCATCACGGCATGAATCGGTCCGTGAGACTGGAACTCCGTGCGCAACATCGCGAGCATGTCGGCATCGGCTTCACGGCAATGGATGATGACCGGCAGGCCTGTCTTCCGCGACAGATTGAGATGGCGGGCGAAGAACTCTTCTTGCTGCGGAAAGGGCGTGTCGTGCCAGTGGCGATCGAGACCGGTTTCGCCAAGCGCCACGACGAGCGGTTCGTCCGCGAGGCGAACAATGTCGTCCCATGCGCTCGCGGGTTCGCTGGCGATATTGTTGGGGTGGAGCCCCGCCGTGGCCCAGAGCATGGCGTGTTTTTGAGCGAGACGCCAACACGAGAGGCTCGATGCGGCGGTCGTCGCCACGGCGATCATGCGTTCCACCCCGGCTTCGCGAGCCCGGGCCAGCACGGCATCGAAATCGTCCGCGAAGCGGCCGTCGTCGAGGTGAGCGTGGGTGTCGATGAGCGCCATGGCGGTTTTCATTAACTGGCGGCAGGGATCGGCGCGGGTTTTGGAAGCGCCAGCCCCTGAAGCTTTTCAAGATGCTTCTTCTTGGCGAGCAGCAAGTCGCGAATCAAGCCATGCGAGTCGGCCGGTGCGGAGATGTAAGACCATTCGAGATCGGCGATGCGTTTCTTTTGATCGTCGATCAGGAGCGGCAGCAAGAATTCCAGGGACGAGAAATTGATGCCCATGAAGCTCTGCGGATAGGCTCCCAGAGCGGGGTTGCCGAGCTTGGCCTTGATGCACCAGCGGATGAGGCGATCGATTTGATGTTGTTCGTGTTTGGCGACGTCCAGAACGGTTTGCAGGGCCGCCTGACGATCGTGCCCCGCCCAGGGATACGATTCGCCGATGTATTGCATCAGCGAGCGCGACTCCCGGCGGATCAGGGCATGGATGAATTCCGGACGAAGCGGTTGCATTAGCGATGCACCTCGGGAGCGGCGGCCTGAGCGGGGACCAGCGGCGCGGCGGCGACCGTCGGGAAATTCAAGGTTCCCAGGCGCGTGGCCTCGGTCAAGCGATTCCATTCCAGACCAAGTCCAACGACCAAGACGGCAAGAATCATCGTGAACGCCGTCTGCCCTGCCCCGATGGCCAAGCCTGGCACCGGTTGCCCCTCGACTTCTTCGAGCGGCTTGTCGAGGACCATCACCTTAAGAACTTTCAAATAGTAAAACAGGCTGATGACCGTGTTGAGCCCGCCAACCACGACGAGGGCGTAAAGGCTGTTGCGAACGATGGGGCTGGCGGCTTCCTTGGCGCCGTCAAACAGCGCGGCGAAGATCTGAAACTTGCCCGCGAACCCCGCGAGCGGCGGCAGACCGACCAGGCTGAGCATGAAGATGCCGAGCGAACACACCAGAATCGGGGCTCGCTGGACAAGGCCGCGAAACTGGCGAATGTCTTCCGATCCGGTGGCGTTGCGCAGGAAAGCGACGACGCCGAACGCTCCGAGGTTCATGAGGAAGTACGTCACCAGGTAAAACAGCACGGCTTCGATGCCCTGCGTCGTGAGCGTCGCCAGGCCCATGATCATGAAGCCGGCATGAGCGATCGTCGAATAGGCCAGCAGGCGTTTGAGGTTGGTTTGACTATAAGCTGCGAGATTGCCGAAGGTCGTGGTGATGGTCGCGATGAAGGCAAGCGCCGGCACGAGGATTTCGGGCTGCGAGGCGAGCGGCATCGTGAAGCGGGCGAGGAGCGCCAGGGCGGCTCCCTTCGAAGCGATCGACAGAAACGCGCCGACCTCGGCCGCCGCTCCCTCGAAAACATCGGGACACCAAAAATGAAAGGGCACGGCGGAAAGTTTGAACGCCAAGCCGACGAAGATGAACAACAACCCCATGATGACGATCAGCTCGGGCGCTTGCCCCAGGGACGCTGCGATGAACCGCAAGAGATCGGGCATGTAAGCCGTGCCGTATTTGCCTGCGAGCAGGCTCATGCCATAGAGCATCACCCCGGCCGCGCCGCCGCCGTAAACGACATACTTGAGGGCAGCCTCGCTGCTGGGGCGTTTGCCTTTGAGAAAGCCTGCGAGAGCGTAGCTCGGTAAGCTGGCCATTTCGATGGCCACGAAGACCATGAGCAGGTGATTCGCCATACCCATGAGCATCATGCCGAGCGTGGCGCCGAAGAGCAGCACGTAAAAATCGGTGGTGTCTTCGGGGTCGACGACGCGGGTGAGCATCGACAACACGATGAGGGCCACGAGGAACGCGAGCAGGAAAATGTTGAGGAAGATGGCGAAATTATCGAACACCAGCATGCCGCCGAAAATCTCGAGCGGCCGCAGCGGCAACGCCATCCCCGCCCCCGGACGCGGATCGAAGCGGCCCGCCCACCACTGCATCACCGAGGTACCCACGCCCAGAATGCCGAACATCAAGGCGACGATGGATGCCGACCGATGCGCACGCCCTGGCAACATCCGAATGAGGAGCAGCAGCACGATGGCGGCAGCGACGACGAGCGCCGGCAGAAACGCCGTCAGGTCGTTCCCGAGACGTTTTTGCACATCGGTCAAAAGGGCGTCGGTCATCATGGAGTCTTCTCGATCACTCTACGCAAACCATCCGGATACGGGGGCGATTCGCTAACGAGCCGCCTGCGTTAGCACATCGATCACGCCGGTCACGTGCGGTTCCATCCAGTTGAGCAATAATTGTTGCGGAAACAACCCAAACGCCACGGCCAGAATCACGAGCGGCAGCGCCACCAGCAATTCGCGCGGCGTGATGTCCTTGTAATCCTTGTACGCTGGATTTGTCCCAAGATAGACGCGTTGCAACGTCCACAGAATGTAAGCGGCCGTGATGACGACTGTGAGGGCCGCCAGGAACGCGAACACCTTGCCCGCTTCCGGATGGGCCGGCGGCGCGAAGTTCCAGGTCGACAGAATGACCATGAACTCGCCGACAAAGCCGCACAACCCCGGCAACCCCAGGCCCGCGAAGAAGATGATCGCGCTAATGCCGCAGTAAAGAGGCATGGGCTCAAAGAGGCCGCGGAAATTGTCGAGATTGCGATGGTGGGCCCGATCGTAAATCACGCCGACGCAAAAGAACATGCCGGCCGAGCTGATGCCGTGGGCGATCATTTGGTACATGGCCCCGTTGAGGCCCCACGACCAATAGTTCGCGCCCGTCGACGACCAAAGGGCGATGCCGAGGATGACATAACCCATGTGGCTGATCGAACTGTACGCGACGAGCTTCTTGAAATCGGTCTGGGCCATGGCCGCGAAAGCGCCATAGACAATATTAATCATGGCCACGAAGCCGATGTAGTACGCGAGATCCTGAGCGGCCCAGGGGCAGATCGGATACGCGATCCGGATAATGCCGTAGCCGCCGAGTTTGAGGAGGATGCCGGCGAGGATCATCGAGATCGGCGTTGGGGCTTCGACGTGCGCGTCGGGCAACCATGTGTGGAATGGAAACAGGGGCACCTTGATCGCGAAGCCGACGAATAAGAACAGGAACATCGTGATCTGGAACGCCGAACTCGCGAAGAACGGCTGACTGAGCCGGGCGCGAATCGCCTCATCGGTCGACGCGGGATGATCAGCCTGAATGTTCTTGACCACGGCGTCGATATTGCCCGACTGCACATCGAGCGCCGCCCGGCCCGCGCGCGTGAGCACCATGAGATCGAACGTGTTGAACGGCGTCGCCGGATCGATGGCCTTGTTCTGCCCCACATGCGTCGCGTGCAGCCGAGCCTGATAGGTTTCCGGCGGCACGAAGTCGCGCATATCGGTGAAGAAGAAGGCCAGGAGGGCGATCAGGATGAAGACCGAGCCGAACAGAGTGTAGAGAAAGAACTTGATGGCGGCATATTCGCGGCGCGGCCCGCCCCAGACGCCGATGAGGAAATACATCGGGAAGAGCATGACTTCCCAAAAGATGTAAAAGAGGAAGAAATCGAGCGCCAGGAACGAGCCGATGACCCCCGTCTCCAGCAGCAGGAAGAGGGCGCAATATCCTTTAACGTGCTTCTCGATCCCCCAACTCGCGATCATCGAGATGAAGAAGAGAAATGTCGTCAAGAGAATGAGCGGCATGCTGATGCCGTCGATGCCAAGGAAGTAATCGATGTTAAATCGCGAAATCCAGGGTAGCTTGCCGATCTGATCGCCGGCGATGGGGCCGGTGTTGTTGACTTCGCGAAGCTCAAGGGCCTTGGACCGTTCGAGCAGCGTGGTGTCTTTGGAAGGGCGGACGACACGTTCGGCGGGCGTGAAGCCGATCATGCCGAGGTAGTTGATGAACAGAATTGTGCTGACGACGAACGTGCAGGCCGTGCCCAGCAGCGCGAACCAGCGGACGTACTCGGTCAACCCCTTGGGGAAGAAGAGGAGCACAATCGCGAAGATGCTGGGCAGAAAAATGCACAGCGACATCAGGATCAGGTCGGTTTCAGCCATGAGACGCTTGACCTCAAACAGCGGTCCAATTCTTGTCGGGAGCCTCGCGCCAACGGCGAGGCTTGCCGGACGAATTCCTCTTTAACGCGCCGCCATCGCGCCGGCGAAGGCGGCGAAGAGCGCGAACAAGCCGATCGCGGCCAAAGCCATCAGCAGCACATAACTGCGGAGGTAGCCGGTCTGCACATTCTTCAGCCAAACGCCGACAGCGTAAAACACATCGGCGAGCAGATTCACGAAGCCGTCCACGATGCCGCGATCGGCCTTGCCGCTCACCTGCGACGCCTTAAGGCCAACGCGGGCGGTGCTGTTGACGATGCCGTCAACCACCGTGCGGTCGAACGCGGCGCACCAGCGCGAGATCACTAGCCCAGGCCGAACGATGGCGGCGCTGTAGAACTCGTCAAAGTACCATTTGTGCCAAAGGAACTTGTGCAAGTTCGAAAAATGATCCTGCGATTCGCCCGGATCGAGCACACCGTAAAGATACGTGGCCACGGCGAACGCGAAGCCCAGGATCACCATCACCAGGGCAAGATTGCCCGCGAGCGAATGGAATTGATGCGTCAGTTCGTTCGGCGTGTCGCCGTGAGCCGCTTCGTCGTGGTGAGCCGCCCCGTGTTCGTGATCGCCATGTTCTTTGACGTGATCGTGACCGTCGTGGCCGTCGTGATCGTGATCGCCATGGCTGATGGGCCCGAAATCCGCGACGACCGATGCGGGCCGCGACAGATTCAGCAGCGCTTCGAGTTCGCTCTTGCTCGCGTCCCATAGCGGCCAACCCCAGGCGACGCAGACGCTGAGCACGCCGAGGACGATGAGCGGTGTCGTCATCATCCACGGGGTTTCATGGGCATGGTCGTAAACGTGCTTGTGTTTGGGTTTGCCGGCAAAGGTCATGAACCACATGCGGAACATGTAGAACGTCGTCAGCCCCGCCCCGACGCACGGCACCACGAACAAGATGAAGTGCTGCTTGTGCGCCATCGAGAAGCCAAGACACGCCGCGAGCACGGCATCCTTGCTGTACCATCCCGAAAAGAGGGGAAAGCCGGAGATCGCGAAGCAGCCGATGAGCATCGTGATGGCGGTGATCTTCATCTTGTCGTAAAGGCCGCCCATCTTCAGCATGTTCTGTTCGTGGTGGCAGCCGTAAATGACGCTGCCCGACGCGAGAAACATGAGGGCTTTGAAGCACGCGTGCGTGATGAGATGAAACAACCCAGCCGACCAGCCCCCGACGCCTAACCCGAGCATCATGAGGCCAAGCTGGCTGACCGTCGAATAGGCGAGCACCTTCTTGATGTCCGTCTGCACCACGGCGATCGACGCGGCCAGGAAGCCGGTGATCATGCCGATGTACGCGATCGTCAGCAAGACTTCGGATGTGAATAACGGATAGACCCGGCCGACCAAATACACGCCGGCCGCGACCATGGTGGCCGCATGAATCAGGGCGCTCACAGGCGTCGGCCCTTCCATCGCATCGGGCAACCATACCTGCAGCGGGAACTGAGCCGATTTGCCGACACAGCCGAGGAAAATCCCTAATCCCGCGACGATCAACATCCAGTAAGGCATGACGCCGAACTGCCGAGCCGTGGGCCGTTCCGAGACGGGAACAACATAGGCTTCATGGCCGTCGGCTTGCTTCTCGGTTTTGAGGTGAAAGTGGCCCGGCGGCGTGCGCGGCATGATGAGGGCATGCGAACCCGATTCGCCCGCGTCATTCGTCAAGAATTTCTTGGTCGCTGGATCATACGAGCCGGCGACAATGCGCTGCGAAAACGATTCGGTCGTCGCGTGCGCCACTTCATCGGTGCAGCGCAGTCGGCGATTGATCTCTTCGAAATTGAACGACCCGACATGCGTCCAGAGAATGAGCAGACCAACGATGAAACCGGCGTCGCCAATGCGGTTGGTGATGAACGCCTTGTTCGCGGCGTTCGACGCGCTGCGCCGTTCGAAATAAAAGCCGATAAGCAAGAACGAGCAGATACCGACAAGCTCCCAACTCACGAAAATCTGAAAGAGATTGTCGGCCAAAAGCAGGTTGAGCATCGAGAAGCAAAACAGAGACAAGAACAAGAAAAAGCGCCCGAATCGACCGCGGCGTTTATAGTGGCCATCTTCGGCATGCACCTCGTGATCTTCGACGACAAGTTGCAATTCATCGGCCATGTAGCCCGACGAGAACAGGTGAATGAGCGACGCAACGAACGTCACCATCACGAACATAATCGCCGAAAGACTATCGATGCGAAAACCGACGAACAACTTGGTGCCATGCTCGGCGTCGCTGATGACGGTCGGTTGCACCGCCGCCCAGAGGACTTCGCCCGACCAGCGTCTTTGAAACCGTTCCCGATTCGCGGCAAACTGATCTTCAAGGGCCTCACGTTCGTCTTTTTGTTCTTTCGTGGCCTTTTTGCTGTGCGGACCAGGCAACTCCGTAATCTTCTTGCTGACTTCTTC
>JBAXFO010000017.1:0-16508 GCA_037139885.1 Planctomycetota bacterium | reverse complement strand
TTCCTGGGGCGACCGCGGGCTCGGAGCGTAAATTCAAGGCCCAAGCGGTCACTGATAACCCCAACAGTCTCGGAAGCCCGCTTTCGCCTCGGTTCACCGGCGTGCCTTTGGAAACGGGTCAGGTAAGCCCGAGAATCGGCTCACCCTGCTCGACGCGGCGGAGCAGGTCGGCCCGGATGTTCGGGAACAGGCGCAACTGCGTCGGGTCGACGAGGGTCCGCAGCACAGTGGAGATCAGGTCGGCGGGCGTCACGGGTGTTGAAACGGGGCGGCCGGCCTGGTGGTCCGATCGGCCGATCACCTGGCCCATCCTGAACCCGCCGCCGGCAAGGAAGAGTGGGGCGAGGGTCGGCCAGTGGTCGCGGCCCCCTTTTGGGTTGATCCTCGGCGAGCGCCCCATCTCGCCGCACACGACGAGCAAGATGCGGTCCTCAAGGCCACGGTCGCGGACATCGTCGAGGAACACGGACACCGCGTGGTCGAGTTGCGGCCCGAAACCTTCGAGCCCGTCCCTCATCCCTGGGTTCAGCCCCTCGTTGTGGTAGTCCCAACCGCAATTCTCGACCATGACCAGCCCGGCCCCCGCCTCGCACAGCCTCCGGGCCATCAGCATTTGCCGGCCGAGCATCGACGGGCGACGCGGAAAATCGGGCAGGTTGAGGAAGTTCGGACATGTCAGCGTGATGTGGCTCGTGTCGTACCGTTCCATGACCCGCACATCTTCGCGGTCGAGCCGAAACGCTTCCGCAACGCTCCCGCTGAGCACCCTGTAGGCCTGTTCGACGTAGCCGTCGTGGGCCGCGAACGACCGTTCCGACTCCAACCTGCGGCTCGCGTTATCGAACGTGCGAAGCAGTTCGCGGCGGTCCGCGGTGCGGTCGGCCGGGAGGCGCAGTTCCATATTTTGGAGCAGAGGCGAGAAGGTGACTTCACCGTCCGGTCTTCGCTGCGGCCCGGTCGGCGCCGGCGGCCTCGTGATGACACCGGCGGGGTTGAACGGCGCGTAGGCCTCGGGCAAGTCACCGTGGGTATTGCCCCGGAGGAAGTGTTCCTGCAGAAATTCCCTGTTGTTGCCGCTGTCGAGCACGATGTAACTGGGCACACCCGTAGTCGGGTGGTTGGTGCCCCGGAGGTAAGAATACACGGACCCGGCGCTGGGCGGCGACATCCGCGCCGGGCTCCCGGTGAGCATCGCACGGACCCAGTTGTCCTGGTGGTCCTGGCACGGCGTCTGGAACGAGCGGATGACCGCGAGCCGGTTCGCTCGCTCCGCCAGCTTCGGAAAGTGGCTGCCGAAAGCGACCCCAGGGAGTGCGGTCTGAATCTGCCCGAACATCGTGCGCACGGAAGCCGGCGCGTCGGGTTTCGGGTCCCAGGTTTCGGCCTGCGGCGGACCACCGCCAAGCCACAGCCACACGACCGACTTATTCCGCACCCACGGCCTGTCGGCCGGTTCGCCGCCGCGGAGCAGTCGCGGCAAGCCGAGCGCACCCAGCCCGGCCACGCCGATGCGCAAGAACGCTCGCCGCGAACAGCCTTCAGAGTGACTCGGTTGGATGGTGAACATGCCGCTCCCTTCGTTTGCTCTCGTGAGAATTACGCGATCAGTTCGCGAATCGTATCCGTATGCTCAAGGAGGTACTGCGGCCGATTGTTCGGGTCCAGCACCGTGGCCTGCGCCGGATCGATGCCGAGGTGACGATAGAGCGTGGCGAACATCTGCTGGTAGTGAATCGGGCGATCGAGGGGTTGTTCACCGTGGCGAGTCGTGCTGCCGATGACCTGGCCCACATTCAGGCCGCCGCCAAATAGGAGGGCGGACGCTGCCGGCGCGTAGTGATCGCGCCCCGCACTGTTGTTAATGCGCGGCGTGCGCCCGAACTCGCCCCAAACGAGCACGAGGACATCTTCCAGCATGCCCCGCATTTCGAGATCGTCGAAAAAGGCGCTGAGGCCAATGTCGAAGGAAGGCAACAACTCATGACGCAGGGCATTGAAGTTGTTCGAGTGGGTGTCCCATCGCCGTTCGCCCCCCTCTTCCCAAGTCAGGTTGACGCAACGCGCTCCGCATTCGATCAACCGACGAGCCATGAGGAACCGGGCATTTTGCAGCCCAAGTGTGATGCTTGAAATGGGGCTTGTCCGGAATCCAACCCCGTAACGATTTCTCACGGAAAGGGGTTCGAGAGTGATGTCGAGCGCCCGAGCGAACTCGCGGGATGTCACGAACTGAACGGCCCGTTGGGCGTAGGCATCCATCGCCTCCATGGTGCCGCGGGCATCGATGTCTCTGCGGAGGGTATCCAAACTCGACAGGAGGTTCAGCCGGTCCTGCGTGATGTTGCGCGACATCAGGTTGGCTCGCCCATCCGCGCTGTCCGGAGTGTAGCAGTCGAAGGAACGGCCCAGAAACCCTGCGGAGCGAAAATACGCCTGCTCGCTGGGGTTATAAGCGGAGATCATGGCGACGGCGGTGGGAACATTGCCGTTCGTGGGACCCTGAATTTTCGAAACGATCGAACCAATGTTTGGGCGTCCGCCGATGTTACTTAAACTTCGTGGAGGATAGCCCGTCGCACACATGGCTCCGTCATGCGAGTCGACGGTTCCCATGAGCGAGCGAATGAGGGCCATGCGGTCCATCCGCTCGGCGATGCGAGGAAGATGCTCGCAGATCTGGACGCCTGGCATGCGCGTGGCGATCTGCCGAAATTCTCCGCGAAACTCCGCGGGCGCATTCGGCTTCATATCGAAGGTGTCGAGATGGGAGGCGCCGCCGGCCAACCAAACGTTGACGATCGATCTCTTGCGATACGAGGGATCGACTGTGGATCGTGCATCGGCCCGTAAGAAATCCGCCAGGGTCAAGCCGCAGAAAGCCGCGGCCCCCATTTGAAGGAGCTCACGCCGGTGGAGACCGTTGCACAAACGGTTCTTTTTATTGGTCATGGTTGGGGCCTTTGTTGTGTACAGTTCGATCGAGGAATGATTCGGAGGAAAGCAGCGAGACCACCAGCGCCTTGAGCCTGCCCGCCTTAATGAGATCGCCTATTACTCCAGGCTGAAGCAGACACGGAAGCTGAAGGGGGGACTCGCGGCGCGAGGGCCGTGGCTGTTGCGGAAAGCCGAGCGGCAGATGTTGGGAGTGTAGTTCCATGAGCCGCCACGATGCGTGCGTCCTGTTCCCGTCTCTGGTCCTTGCGGATCAACCACATCGTTTTGCGGGTATTCCGCGTACCAATCCTGACACCATTGCCAGACGTTGCCGTGCATGTCGTGAAGCCCCCAGGCGTTGGCCGGGAAACTGCCCACCGGCGTCGTCTTCTTCCGGAACACGTCCTTCTCTTTGTTCCCGTACGCTCGGCCTTGTGAGGAGTCGTCGTTCCCATAATTGACCTGGTCCGTCGAAATGTTGGCGCCGAAGTGAAACGGCGTGGTCGTCCCCGCTCGGCAGGCGTATTCCCATTCGGCTTCCGTGGGAAGCCTGTAGGGTTTCTTGTCCTTGTCTTGATCCCGCAGCTTTTTGATGAATTCCTGGCTATCGTTCCAGGAAACCGAGTCGACGGGCAATTTTTTGTCGCCCTGGAACTTGCTGGGGTTTTTGCCCATGATCGCTTGCCACTCCTCCTGGGTCACGGTGTAGACGCCCATGTAAAAGCCCTTGGTCAGCGTGACTTTGTGCGGGGTTTCGTCCTTTCTCCTGAGGACCTCCTCCTTCGGACTCCCCATCATGAAACTCCCGGGAGAAATCCAGACGAATTTCATGCCGATGGAATTGGTGAACTCCTTCGGCGGGGCTTTCGCATCTTGTGCGTTGACCGGGAGATTGCTTGCCAGCGTTGCGGCAAGGACGAGGCAGACGATGCGTCTCATCGGTGATTCCCTGTGAAAAAAAAAAGGAAGTTTTTTGGCCATTCTGGTGGATTCGGTCGAAAACACCTTTGACGCGCCCGACACAACAAACGGAAAGTATGATCGTTACTTAGTCCAGAAAGAAACAGACACGGAAACTACAATGGGCGTTACGGCGGTCAGGGTCATACATGTGACGGTAAGCCGAGCGGCAATTCCCAGGACCGAAAAACCAATGACAGCCGCGCAGCACTCGCTGTTTGCCTGATTCTGGGCCTTGAGGGTCGATCGCGTCATTCCTTGGGTAAGGGCCATACCAATCCTGACACCATTGCCAGACGTTGCCGTGCATGTCATATAGGCCGAAAGCGTTGGCGGGGAAGCTGCCGACGGGAGTCGATTTTCCGGGGGACCTGCCCGTGAAGTTCTTCGGTTTGCCGTTAAAGTTGGCCTGCTCCGTCGTAATTGTCTCACCAAAATGATAGGGCGTGGTCGTCCCTGCACGGCAAGCGTACTCCCATTCTGCTTCCGTGGGCAAGCGATACGGTTTCTTGTCCTTTTCCTTCAATTTCTTGTTGAACTCCTGGCAATCGGCCCAGGAAACATTTTCGACGGGCAAGTTCTTTTTGTCTTTGTCCTTGTCCTTCTTGCTTCGCGCCGGGAAGGGGTCGCCTGCGGGGTTGAAGCCCTTTTCTCCCCTGTAAACACTGGGGTTGTCCCCCATGATTGTTTCCCACTGCTCCTGCGTCACGGTGTAGACGCCCATGTAGAAACCCTTGGTCAGCGCGACCTTGTGCTGGGTTTCGTTATTCAGCCTGTATTCTTCTTCCTTGGGACTTCCCATCACGAAATTTCCAGGAGGAATCCAGGCGAACTTCATGCCGATGGAATTCGTGAATTCCTTCGGCGGGGTTTTCGTGTCTTGTGCGACGATCGGGAAACTGCTTGCCAGTGTCGCGGCAAGGACGAGACAAAAGAGTCTTTTCACGAGTGATTCCCTGCGGACACGAGGGCATTCGTCGCCATCCTCGTGGATTTGGCAACGGGAGTCGATTTCAACCGCAATTACAACCCGCTCAACCGTCCGGTGCTATCGCCGAGTCGATCGATAGGCGTGCCGATGCATTCGAGGACGCTGAGCCAAAGGTTGCACAGCGGCGTTTCGCGATTGAGGCGGATGTGGCGTCCGGGATTGAATGTGCCGCCGCCGCGTCCGGCGAGTACGATTGGCAGGTTCCGGGGGTCGTGGCCGTTGCCATCGCTCATTCCGGCGCCGTAAACCGCCACGCAATGATCGAGCAACGTGCCGTCCCCTTCGCGCGACTCCTTGAGTCTTCGGAGAAGGTAGGCGAATTGCGCCACGTGAAATTGGCCAACGGTCGCGTATTTGTCGGGAAAATCTTTCGCCCGTTGGTGATGCGACAGGTCGTGGTGATGCTCGGAAAAGCCGAGGTTGGGGTGGTTGCCGGAATTGAGTTCAGGACGCAACGCAAACGTACAGATGCGAGTGCTGTCCGTCTGGAAGGCCAGCACCATCAAATCGACCATGATTCGAACATGTTCCTCCCAATTGTTGCTCCAATTTTGATCCGGAATCGTAAGATTGGGCCGCGCGGGCAAAGGCAGCCGGGCCACGCGTTCAATCCGCTGTTCGATATCGCGAATGGAGGCGAGGTATTCGTCCAGCTTGCGGCGATCGCTGCCGCCGAGGTCATCCCGGAGGCTGTTTGCTTCCGCCAGGACGAAGTCGAGGATACTGCGACGTTCGGTATTGCCGCGGCGATTGCCGCCGCCGAGCGGCGAGGCGAACAGACGATCGAACAGGACTCGCGGTTGGAGGATTGGGCGCATGGGCGTGGTGGCGTCGCGCCACGACAAATTGAAGTATTCGCTGTTATTGCCGTCGGCATCGCCCCCCGAATTCATCGTGCCGAGTTCCAGAGACGACAGGCGGGTTTGTCCGGCAAGCCGAGCCGCGGCGATCTGGTCGGCGGAAATTCCCAGTCGCAAGTCGTCGCCTCGAGTGTTATGGAGCCTGGCGCCCGTGAGGAAAGCCGCCATGTACGGGGAGTGGGTCGTCGGAGCCGCCATGGCCGACGCCAATCCCGAAATCACACTGACATCGCGTCGCAGACTTGCGAGCGGCTGCAAGATGAACGGAAGCTGTCCCGGCAACGCCCCAGCTTCGGCAGGCGTCCAGCGAGGCATGTACTTGCCATTGGGCGCATACATGACCGCCATGCGGATCGGTGGTCTTGGGCCGGCATTCGCCCAAATCGAAACGGGCGACATGGCCTCAAGCCAGGGCAGAGCAATGGCCGTACCCATTCCCTTCAGAGCAGCCCGGCGGGACAACAGGGTTCTCACGGTTGATCCTTTCCTCGACGGAGCCGAAACGGGTCGCTTTGCACGATGGCAAGAATCAGGGAATGAAATCGATTGTCGTTTTTCTGACACTCGGCAAGAATGCCGTCCACGGCGGGGAGGTCGTACGAATCGAGAGCACGACCTAACGAGTACATTAACATCTTCTCGGCCAAATTACGATTGAAAAACTCCTGCTTGCTCTTCAGAATCATTTTCAGTTCCTCGGCGCCTTGGAACTTCTGTCCCCCAGGAAGTTCGCCGGCGGAGTCGATCGGCAAGTCGCCATCCTTCTCGCGGAATTTACCCAGGGCGTCGAAATGCTCGAACGCAAACCCGATCGGATCCATGCGAGCATGGCAGCCCGCACAATTCGGGTTCGCTCGATGTTGTTCCAATTGCTGCCGTAGCGTTGCGGGCTTGGCTCCTTTCTGCCCGTCGAGTTCCGGCACATTCGGCGGAGGCGGAGGGGGAGGAGTGCCGAGAATCTTCTCCAGCACCCAGTGCCCACGCTTGACCGGCGACGTGCGCGTCGGATGCGACGTAATGGTCAAGATACTCGCCTGGGTGAGCAAACCGCCACGGTTCGTTTTATCGAGGTTGACGCGCACGAACTCGGCGCCGCGGATGTCGTTCTCCGAGGCCTTGATCTTCTTATCGGCGGAAGAATTGCCGAGCGTATCGCGAATGCCGTAGTGTTTGGCGAGCCGTTCGTTGAGGAAGGTGAACTTCCCATCGATCAATTCGAAGATGTTGCGGTTTTCACTCACCACGGCATGGATGAACAGTTCCGTCTCGGTCATCATGTCGGCCGAGAGATCGCGATTGAATTCCGGAAAAAGCTTCGGATCGGGCGCGAAATTCGTTAGTCCTCTCAGATTCAGCCACTGTCTCGCGAAATTCTCGACCAATGCCTTGGAGCGGGGATCGGCCAACATCCGCTTGACTTGCGCGGGCAGATTTTGATGCATCTGTTTTTTGGAAGCGAGGTCAAACAACTCCTGGTCCGGCATCGTACTCCAGAGAAAGTACGAGAGCCGCGAAGCGAGTTGGTAGTCGTCGATGGGATGCGGGTTCTTTTCGTTCGGCTGGGAATCGATCTCGACGCGGAACAGGAATTTCGGCGACGCGAGAACCGCCCGCATCGCCAGCGAAATGCCGTATTCCCAGGGCGCTTTCGTTTGCTCCGCGCTCTTGAGAATGGCATCTCGGTGTGTCGCGAACGACTCGGGCTTGAGACGTCCTCTCAGCATTTCCAAGAAAACATCTTCGTCGACGAAGTTCGGCCTTTGCACATTTCTCAGTTGAGCAATGACATCTTCCGGAGTTTTTTCGGAACGAAGTTGCGCCATGGAAGCGTTGGTCAACTTGTACTGTGTCTCTTGCTCCGTTTGTTTGACGATCGCCAACAGACGATTAGCCTCGGCTTGTGTGGCGGGCCGGCGGTAGGCGCGGCTGGCGAAACGCTCGAGCACATAACGAGATTTGTCGTCCCCCCTCAGATCGTCCGGCGCTTCCAATAACTGTCGATGCGATTGCGGAATGATCGGGCCGATCACTTCGACTCGCTCGAACAGAATGCCCCGTTTCTTGGCTGCGTCGTCGATTGCGGCGAATTCATTGAGGAACGAGATGCCGATCTCGTGCTGGCCCGCCGAAAGATGTAAGCCCTCGATTTCCACTCCCGCGACGGCGTCCTTCTTTTCGATCTTTTCCGTCAGCTCGCCTTTCTTGATTTCTCTGCCATCGAGAAGGATCGCGTATTTCGGACGTTCATCTCCCGCTACAATGGGTTTCATCCGCATGATGATTTTGCACTCGCCGCCGTTGTGCAACGAAAAACGAGCGGTCAGCGGTGTTTTGGAAAATAGCGGGCGAACCGGGCCGGGGTAAGCCTTGTCAGCGGGAATCGCCGGCTTCATCGATTGTGCCAAAAATGATTGCGTATGCGGCGTCCCGGGCCGGCCAACGACGATGGCGTTCTTCATCACCATCGCCGCGGCCGCGATGTACCGTTCCATTTGCACCGGCGACATGGCCAGCGCATCGCCAACGTTATCGAAACCATGAGAGACTTGGTCCGCCGGGAAATCGTCCCCCAGGGCGATGTTGTAGCCGACCAGATCGCGAACCGTGTTGACATATTCGGCTTTGTTCAGCCGGCGCATCGTCACCACACCAGGATCGCGCTTGGCATTGCGGTCGTGGCGTTCGAAGAGTCCCTTCACCGCCTTGGCGAACCGCTCCGCATCATCGAACGCGGGCTTGGGTCGGCCCTGTGGAGGCATCTCACCGGAATGGAGCTGTTCGAGAACGCGAAACCACGTCTTGCGTGCCTTGAGAATCGACGCCTCGTCCTTGAAAACGTACAGCGACACGTCGCCCTTCGGCTTCTTCTCGCTGTGGCACGAAACGCAGTGTTTCTCGACGAACGGCACGATGACCTTCGCGACCGCAGACGCATCCTGAGCGCGACACGGTTCGCCGCCGATGGCAACAAGCAGCGTCAATGCAAGACACGGGAAATATGGTTTCAGCTGGCTCATTTCACGTTCCCATGCGGATCAAGTTTCCTAGCCGGACGGTGGTTGGTTGCGGTCTTGGGAGCGGCTGGAAAGCAGGACCTACAGCCCACGCAGCGCTCCGGTGCTGTCGCCGAAGCGGGTGAGCATGCTCAGCCAGAGGTTGGCGAGTGGCGTCTCTTCGGTGAAGCGGACGTTTACAACCCGCTCAACCGTCCGGTGCTATCGCCGAGCCTGTCGACTCTGGCATCCATGCGGTCAAGCATGCTGAGCCAGAGGTTGTTGAGCGGCGTCTCTGCGGCGAAGCGAATGTGGCGGCCGGGCCTCAGCGTGCCGCCGGCGCGGCCGGCCAGCAGAATCGGCAAATCACCATTATCGTGGGACTGCCCGTCGCGGATGCCCGAACCGTAGGCGATCATGCAGTTGTCGAGCAACGAGCCATCCCCTTCCTTGGCGTCCTTCAGCTTGTTGAGGATGTACGCAAGTTGAGCGCTGTGGTGTGCGCCAATCCTCGCATACTTCTCGAGCGCCTCCGGCTTTCCGAAATGGTGCGAAACACCATGGTGACCGTCCCTGAAACCGAGAGCGGGATACGAACGATCGCTTAGCTCGTTATTGAGAGCGAAGGTGCAAACGCGCGTGCTTTCCGTCTGGAAAGCGAGCGCCATGAGATCGCCCAAGATGCGGACATGCTCTTCCCAGCGATCTTGCCAGGACCCCGCCGCCGGGACGGTGACGCTCGGCGGGTTCGGCGCTGGCGTTCGGGCCGCGCGTTCGATCCGCTGTTCGATGTCGCGGAGGCCGGTAAAGTATTCGTCGAGTTTGCGGCGATCGTTGGCCCCGAGATTCGTTTGCAGGCTGGCCGCTTCCTCGCGAATGAAATCGAGAACGCTGCGGCGTTCTACCTCCCGGCGGGAGCTATTGCTACCATTGTCGTTCGTGAACAGTCGGTCAAAAACATGGCGGGGATTGACCATCCGAGGCGCTGGGGTTAAAGCGTCGCGCCATGACAGGTTCATGTAGGCACAGCTATAGCCCAGATCGCAATTACCCGAACTACCCGACTCGGATGTGCCGAGTTGCAGCGATGGCAGGCGGGTCTGATCGTCAATGCGATTGGCGGCAACCTGATCGACGGAGATGCCAAGGCTGAAATCGCTCCCTTCGGTCCTGCGGGGACGAACGCCGGTCAGGAACGCAGCCATCGAGCGAGCGTGAGCCCCGGCGCCGCCGCGGGCCTTGTCAGCGGTCAACCCGGAGAGGACGCTAATGTCGCTTCGCAAGTCCGACAGCGGTCGCAGGACGGTGGGCAGTTGCTCGGGAAGGACTCCGATTTCGGCAGGAGTCCATTCGCGCATATTTGTGCCGTTGGGCATGTAAAGGAACGCCATGCGCACCGGGGGCCGCCGACCGGCGTTCGCCCAGCTACAACTCGGCGCCATGGCTTCGAGCCACGGCAATGCCACGGCGGCCCCCAAACCCTTGAAGACGGTGCGACGCGAGAGAATCTTGCTCATTTTTGGTCCTTTCCACGGCAAAGGCGAAACGGATCGTTTTCGACGATGGCGATGGTGAGGGAGTGAAACCCATACTCGTACTTCTGAAGCTCGGCCAAGCTTCCGTCCACGCTGCGGCGAGTTACTGGACCAGACAGTCCGAGAGTGCGGAGTCACGCCTAATCAACTTGCCGCCCTTGCCGCCACATTACAGGAACAGCGAGCGCACCGGCTGTCCCGTGCTCGCGGATACCGGTCGGCCGAGTTGATCGCGAAGCTCAGCACGCGGATCCAGACCCAGCGATTGCAGCACCGTGGCGACGAAGTCGCCTGGCGTTGCGATCCCGTCGGCCGGAAACGCCGCGCTGCGATCGGACCGCCCATGCACGTAGCCGCCACGGATGCCGCCTCCCGCCATGACGACGGAAAAGACATTCGGCCAGTGATCGCGGCCGCCGGCGTTGTTGATCGTCGGCGTGCGCCCGAATTCCCCGGCGATGACGACCAGCGTCTCGTCGAGCATGCCGCGCTGGGCCAAATCCTCCAGCAGCGCCGAAGCTCCCTGGTCCAGCGGCGGCAAAAGGACGTTTTGCAGCCGGTCGAAATTCTCCGAATGCGTGTCCCAGGCGTTCCGATTGCCGGCGTTTTGGGCGCCGCAGATGACCGTGACCAGCGGCACGCCGGCCTCGACGAGCCGGCGCGAAACCAGGATGCTCTGTCCCGTAAGATTTCGTCCGTAGCGCTCGCGATCCCGCACCGGCACGGCGTCAATGTCGAACGCCTGCCGCGCCTGCGACGAACTGAGCAGATCGACCGCTTTATTGAAGTGCGTATCGAATGCCTGCACCGCCGGGCTCGCCTCGACGCCTGCGCCGAGCCGCATGCGGTCGAGAAGCCGGCCGCGCTCCGCGAGGCGCTCGCGGCCGATAACCGGCTGCAAATCGAGCGACGACCCCAAATTGTTTTGTTCCGAAGCGGCCGCCTGGGTCATGGCGATTTCGGGCGGGTGATACAGAAAAGGCTGGTACGCGGTCCCAAGGAACCCGGCGTGCTGGCCCGCGAAGAAGATGCGTTCGGCGTCGTCCATGCGATGGGGAACTTGCACGTTGTTTGGCATCGACCGCGAACTCGGCTTCAGATACGCGACCATCGAGCCAAGCGTCGGCCAGTTTCTCGGCGAAACGACGAACGGTTCCGGCGGCGTCTGGCCCGTCAACATGAAGCAGGCGCCCATCATGTGGACGTTCCGATTGTGATGCATCGACCGAATGATCGAGTACCGATGCGCCTCCCGAGCGAGCCGCGGCAAATGCTCGCAAACCTGAATGCCGGGCACCGAAGTCGGGATCGGACGAAAGGGCCCGCGAACCTCGGCCGGCGCGTCCGGCTTCATGTCCCAGGTATCGAGCTGGCTGGGGCCGCCCCAGCAAAAGAGCATGATGCACGATTTCGCCCCGCGTCGCGGCGGATTGACGGCCGTCGAATTGGCCGCCGCCTGCTGCTGAAGAAACGCGGGCAGCGACAACATTCCGAGACTGCCGGCGCGAATCGCTTCGCGTCTCGTCCAGTTCAAAGGGTCGCGCAAGTTTGCGTCGGTGACCGTGTTTTGGATGATGTTCATGGAATGTCCCTTTATCGCTTCTGCATGAGATCGGAAAAGACAAATGTCTCGATCAGGGTCTTGAGGCGATGATCGGATCCCCGGCAGGCGTGCGCAATTCATCGAAGTTCCGCGGAGTCGTCCACGGTTATTTCCCGGCTCAGGCAGTGCGGCCAATCTCTCGCGAGAGAATCTTGCTCATGGTTGGTCCTTTCCTCGACGCATGCGAAAGGGATCGCTTTGCACGATGGCAAGAATGAAGGAATGAAACCGCCAGTCGTTCTTTTGAAGTTCGGCAAGGATGCCGTCCACGGTGGGGCGGTCGTAGAATTCGAGCCCACGACCGGTCGCGTAGATTAGCATTTTCTCGGTCCAATTGCGACTGAATAGTTCCTTCTTGCCTCGAAGAATCACTTTCAGTTCGTCGGGCCCCTGGAATTTCTGGCCGCCGGGAAGCTCACCGGACGGATCGATCGGCAGGTCGCCGTCCTTTTCACGGAACTTGCCGATGGCGTTGAAGTTCTCGAACGCGAAGCCGATTGGGTCCATGCGGGCGTGGCAGCCGGCACAGGCGGGGTTCGCGCGGTGCAGTTCCAGTTGTTGCCGGAGCGTCGTCGGCTTGGTTTCCTTTTTCTCGTCAAGTGGGGGTACGTTGGGCGGCGGAGGCGGCGGTGGAGTACCGAGGAACCGCTCCAGCACCCAATGGCCGCGTTTGACCGGTGACGTGCGTGTCGGGTCCGACGTGATCGTCAACACACTCGCGTGTGTAAGTAAACCGCCGCGTTTGGTGTTCTCCAGGTTGACCCGGACGAATGGGTTCCCGAAAGCGCTCAGCTTGCCTTCTTCGTTGCGTCTCGTGTTGATTGCTGGGATGGGCTTTCCCGGCGGGTTCACGGGCTTGACGTTGGGGAGCGAAGAATTTCCGTTCGTATCGCCGATCTCATAGAGCTTGGCAAGACGCTGATTGAGAAACGTGAACTTGCCGTCGATCAGGTCGAGAATACTGCGATTTTCGCTCGCGATGGTGTTGAAGAACAACTCCGTCTCGGTGAGCATGTCGTCGCGAAGTTCGGGAGTGAAATCGGGAAATAGCTTCGGATCGGGGGTGAAGTTCCGCAGCGGCCGCAAGCGAAGCCATTGGGCGGCAAAGTTGTCGAACAGCGCCTTCGAACGCGGATCGGCGAGCATCCGTTTAACCTGCGTGGGCAGGTTATGATGCAGTTGCTTTTTGGCCGCCAGGTCGAACAGTTCTTGGTCGGGCATCGTGCTCCACAAAAAATACGAGAGTCGCGACGCAAGCTGGTAATCGTCGATCGAATGGGCGTCCTTCTCCGTCGGTCGGGAATCGAGTTCGGCCCGGTAGAGGAATTTTGGCGAAGCCAGGATCGCTCGAATGGCCAAGGCGATGCGCCCTTCCCAGGGCTGCGGGGTTTGCTCGGCAGCATTCAGGATCGCCTTGAGATGAGTTTTCAGATCCTCTTCATTGCCATTGCGGACGAGACGCTCCCGGATCGACTTCATGAAACGCTCGTCGTCGTGGAAATCGGCTTTTTCCAGGGGCCTCAGGTTGTTGATGACATGCTGCGGAACCTTGGCCTCCTGAAGCTTCTTGAAACTCATTTCAGACAGCTTGAACCACGGGATCTGTTCCGCTTGCTTGACGATCTGCATCAGGCGGTCGATTTCTTCCTTCGTGGCCGGCCGGCGATAGGCTCTGCTGGCGAAGCGTTCGAGGACGAAACGCGATTTGACATCCCCCTCCAGTTTCTCCGACCCGGCGAAAAGAATTTCGTACGACTCTGGAATGATGGGCCCGACGATGGTGATCGAGTCGACAATGATGCCGCGTTTCTTCGTCTCTTCGGTCGGATCGGTGAATGGATTGAGCAGCGACACGCCCATCCGCAGTTCGCCAGACTTCAGACGGAGGTTTACGGTATAGTCTTCGAGTTTGTCACTGCAAACTCCCTGCATGACGTTATTGCCGTTGACGACAATCGCGAATGAGGGAGGTTCGTCGCCGACCTTGTACCCCTGCAACTTCGCGGTGATCTTGTACTCGCCGGAACTCAACAGGTCGAGGAACCGCTTTTGCAACGGCTCCTTGTCGTAGACGAGTCGGTGGCTTCCAGTGAGGGCTGGAATTCTTTCCTTCTCGGGGATCTCTTTACCTTTCGCGTCGCGTGCCACGCGTCCCTGACCGTCGAAGCGCGGGCCGTAAAACGTTCCTTCAAATCCGATATGGGCGCTCCCAGTCTGTTTCGGCGTCGTCGGCGGTTCGCCAACGACGATCGCCGCCTTCACGATTGTCTCGGCCGAGACCAGAAAGCGTTCGAGTTGCAAGGGGGAGAGCGTCAGAATGTCGCCGATGTTGTCGAAGCCGTAGCCAACTTGATCGGCGGGGAAATCTTCGCCCAGAGGGATCCTTACGCCGACGAGATCGCGAACAGTGTTGACGTACTCGGCCTTGTTCAGGCGCCGGATCGTCACCGCGCCGGGGTCGCGTTTGGACGTGCGGTCGAAGCGTTCGAAGACGCCCCGCACGGCCTTGGTGAACCGTTCCGCCTCGTCGAACGACGGCTGCGCGCGCCCCCGCGGCGGCATCTCTCCGGCGTTGAGTTGATCGAGCACGCTGAGCCACGTCTTGCGTGCCTTGAGGATCGATGCCTCGTCCTTGAAGGCATGCAGCGACAGTTCGCCTTTCGGCTTCGTCTCGCCATGGCAGTGGACGCAATGCTTCTCGACGAACGGGACGATGACCTTCGCCACTTCGGAGGGATCCTGGGCGATTGCGACAGACCCATCGCCACGGCTCCAATGTAGGACCGCCAGCGTAGTCCAAACGCTGAAACCAAGAAACAACCGAGCAGAACGCAAGCTCCTCGTCATTCTCAACTCCTCGCCATTCTCAGCTCGTGGTTCTGGCGAAGAATGGATCGATGTTGTCTATTGGGGCACATCCACTCGATAGATGTCGAACTTTCCTTTGCGCTCACCGACAAAGAGCAGATGTTTCCCGTCGGGCGTCCAGCAGGGGAAATCGTCGCGCTCGGGATGATTGGTCACCCGGCGCACGTTCGTGCCGTCGGCGTTCATGACGTAAATCTCGTAGTTGCGGTCGCGGTTGGACGTGAACGCGATCTGTTTGCCGTCCGGCGAGAACACGGCGTTCATGTCGATGCCGGGGCTGTTGGTCAGTCGCTTGACCTGAGTGCCGTCGGGATTCATCGAGTAGATTTCCATGTCCTTGTCGCGCTTGCCCGATGTGAAGAGAACGCGGCTGCCATCCCGCGAATAGTTCGGCCAAATATCCCATTTTTCACCGATGACCACGTCCTTGGCATTGTCTTTCCACAACTCGAGCGAAATCAGTTGTTCGGGATCCATGAAGACGATACGGTTGCCGTCCGGCGACAACGTCGGCCGGCTCACGAAGAATTTTCGCTCGATCCGCATCGCCTTGTCGAGTTTCACGTTCCGGACCTCGATGGCAACTCTCATAAATGTGTTGTCGACGACGCAGTAGGCGTAGACGTTGCCATCGGCAGAGAAGGCGAGTTCGCGGCCCGCGCCCTTGGCGAATTCCGTCACGGAACCGTCCGCCAATTTCATCTTCATCAGGCGGACACGGCCTTTGTCCGGGCCGTCGAAGAGCGAAAGAACGCCGTAGGCCAGTTCCGTGCCTCCCGGACAGAAGACCAAATCGCGTTTGAACAAGCCATCGGTCGTCAGGCGCACCGGTTCCGAAGCGGGGACGGTTTGACTGAACAGAATCCATGCGGCAAGCGCCAACCCGCAAATTCTAAAAGAGTTCATCGATCACGCTCCCTTCCTGGAGGACGCCCATCTCGGAGCGAGCTTGGGCATCGACTCCGGCCAGTTCGGTCATGGTGGTTCCGATCATTAACGGCGTCACGGGCGCGCCGAGGGGCTCTCCACCAATGCGGTCGGTTTCGCCGATGATTCGGCCTCCCTGCACTCCCGCCCCCGCCCAAAGCGAAAAGCCAGAGCGACCCCAGTGGTTACGGCCGCCCGCGCCGGCATCGTCAATTTTTGGAGTTCGGCCCATCTCTCCCATCACCACGACCAACGTCGACTCCAGCAAACCGCGTTGATGAAGATCATCCAGAAACGCCGAAAGAGCACGATCCAGAATGGGCCCGTGCCAGTCGGCCATGAGTAGGAATCGGTTGTCGTGCGTGTCCCAACCGCAAGCGGCGCCTTCTTCGTGGCTGTCGTTCCCCCTGCTAAAGCTCGTCCACACGTAGGGGACGCCCGCCTCAACGAGTCGCCTGGTCAACAGCAAGCTTTGGCCGAAAGTCGTATGACCGTAAGCGTCGCGGACCTGTTCGCGCTCCCCGCTTAATTCGAACACGCGACGGGCATCCGGCGAGGTGAGCATAGCGCACCCCTGATCCCATTGAGCCTCGAAGGACAGGCCCCGCGGAGTGGCGGGACGACCGGCTTCCAACTGAGTTCGCAACTGTCGCCGCGCTTCCAGACGCACGGAGTCGCTCGGGCTCAGGGGCCGGAAATCACCGAAATCGACTCGGCCGTCGACCTCACAGGTAATGGAAAACGGATCGTACGCCGGTCCGAAGCGCCCGGCGACGTTCCGACTGAACGTTGCCGTGTTGGTGGGCGGGGTGAAGGGCGGGGTGATCAGCATGAACG
>JBAXFO010000016.1:0-16603 GCA_037139885.1 Planctomycetota bacterium | reverse complement strand
ACGCGGAGCGCAATGCCTATTTTGCCGATATTACCCAGCGTGCGCGCTGGCCCTGGCCAAAAGACCGGCACTGGAAAGTGGTGCCCGAAAGCATTCGCTGCGTTTTGAAAGAAATGCTTGACCAATGTCGAGAAGAAGATCTCGTCCACCGCTTTCGTTGTTTCGATCCGGTGTTAGCCGCGTTGCGGACGCTAAATCAAACTAATAAACGGATGCAGCAAGATGGGGAACACGCCTTGACCGAATTGCTGCACGAGATCTTCTCTCGAACGAACGGTAAACCAACCAAAGATGATACGACTGCGGCAACTAATTTATCCAAGCAGCATCGGATTCCCGCAGTACGAGCCAAACAAATAGTTTCCGATTTTCAAGAGCAATGGCGTAGAACACATCAACCTGCTATCGAAAAGCTCAACCACACAATGAGCTCTCCGGAATCGGGCGGCCGGCGTACTTCGGATAGTGATAAGGCCGCGGAACAGTTCGCATTCTCGCAGCACCAAAAAGTAATTGCCGAACGGCCATCAGATAGAGCCTTCCGCGGATTCTGGCTGCGATTAAAAGACGGAGTCTTAGGTGCCATTTTTATCGGCCCACTTACAGGCATAGCGATATCATCTGGTATTAGGGCAGTCCCGTGGGTTTTTGGCTTGAACGGGGGCGACTGGATCGTTTGGGTCGTTTGGGGAGGAGTGCTTGGGTGCCCTATGGGGGCATGGTTGGGCTGGAAGGACGGCTACGATACTACGCCCAAAAAAAACGTCTGAGGCTACGTGGAGAAGTGCGCACAAAGAGGACAGGCCTCGTTTCGATGGCGTTTCATGCACTGATGATACGAACGCGACGTGCGGCCGGCGAAGGACGAGGCCTGTCCTCTGTTGCGCCTTCCTACAGCCACTTCCCCAAGAAAGAAAGACTCAAAATACGCGTCGGTTCGGGCGCATCGATCTTTGTCGGAACTCGTTGATTGTGTCGATTCAGTTGCGGCGCCTGAACGTCTTCTTAATATCCGTCAAAGCTGTCCATTCGCAATGGGAAACGAGAACGAATCGTGATTCTCGCTCATCCCTCTCTATTCCATAGCTGATCCGTTCGGTGGTGGCACGCTTTTTTGGTACACTGGAGGTCGGTTTCGCCGGCGGCGTCCGCGGTCCGTAGCGCGTCGGGATGTTGGCGTTTTTCTGAGTCCGTGAAGGGTCAGTCCGATGCGACGTGTCACTTGTCACCGACTGATGCAAACGGCGCCGATCTTGGGGCGCCGTCCGTTTGGTACCGTTCTGAACTGTGATTTCAACCCGGCGACCGGCCGTTACACACCGCGATAAACGGCCGAACCGGCCGTCACCGACCGATGGAAACGGCCTCCGTACCCGGGGCGACCCGGGGCGCCGTCCGTCAGGCGCCGTTGCAAACGGTGAATACGCCCGGGCAAGCGACGTTGGCATGGGGTACGTCGCTGCGACCCCCAAGAGGTCGGCTTGGGTGACACATGATCGGCCGTGGGATTGGGGTTTGGAGCGGTTTGCATCCGCTAGAATTCGGCTTTCGTCGGCGGCGTACGCGGTGTCCGGCGTCGGGCTGAATGTCGCACGGCGGGGCGATGTGTTGCGCCTTACCGCCGGCTGTGAGCGGTGACGGATTGGGAGTTCACCGTCCGTTACGCACCGGCCCAAACGGTGGTTTCTTCCAGAAACCGTCCGTCAAGCGCCGTGGGAAACGGGCAAGCCGGCCGTTACCGACCGATGCAAACGGCGGCCGAACCGGGACCGCCGTCCGTCATGCACCGTTGCAAACGGTGGTTTCGCCGCTCGAGATCGCGGCGGGGAATTCCATCTCAAAGACTTACCGCTTGCGCCAGATGCGATCCATCGGCAGCTTCATGCGTTCGAGGGTGGGGCGGATGTCGGCGAGGAAGCGGGTGGCGTCGCCGGGGTAGCCGGCGGTGGCTTTGACGTGGGGGACGTGGGTTTTCCAGAAGGCGTTGAATTCTTCCATGCAGAGTTCGCGGATGTATTTGCTGACGATCGACGCGAGGGCGACTTCGAAGGAGGTGGCGTCGGCTTCGGGGCGTAGGATCACGCGGATGACGCGCTGGGGCCAGCGGACTTCGTAAACGCTCGTCATGCCTTCCTGGATGGGGACGACCCAGGCGTCGGGGCAGAGTTCTTGCAAGATGGGGGCGTAGAAGTTGCGGCCGCCATGTTTGTCGATGATGACGAGGCCATCGTCGGCCGGGGCGTGGGCGAGGCAGGCGCGGAGCAACTGCACGACGGCCACCGCGAGAGCCGCCCCCTTGCTGCCATGGCGGTCGACGATGCCGTTGAAACGGGGCGTATCGATCGCGATCGAGTAAATCGGCCCCCAGCAGACGGCCGCCTGGGCCAGGGCGTCTTTGAGATTCTGCGAACCGCTCGCGATGTCGGCGGCGGCGGCCGCGGCGGGGACGGTTGTGCCGCCATGATACCAGGGCTCATCGATCATCGGCCCGACCGATGTCTGGGTCTGCAAACATTGGAGCAGGTCCGCCAGCGTATGACAGCCGGGATGGGACAGGCACGAGAGAAACGCATGCACCGTCCGTTCGAGCCCGGCCAGGCCTTTGCCGGGTTGATAGACCTTCTTCGAATCGTCGACGAAGAGATGGCCGCCACGGCGTGCGCAGCGACCGACGGCCGGATGCAGCACTTCCCAAAAGTCGGCCTCGACCAGTTCGCTCGGCGCCTGGCAGGCGACGGCCGACATCACGAGCGGGCCGAAGTTGGGGCCGTAACCTGCTTCGTCAATGCCGATGCGCCACATGTGAGCCGTCCGTACAATGAAGGGAAAATCCGTTCCGAGGTTTTGTATGCTCACCGACAACATTTTCCTGAAGATTCTCGACAAGTCGATTCCCGCCAAGATCGCTTATGAAGACGATCAATGCCTCGCCTTCCACGATATCCATCCGCAGGCGCCGACGCATGTGCTCATCATTCCCCGCAAGGTGATTCGCACGCACGCGGATCTCACCGAAGCCGACATTCCGCTCATCGGGCATTTGCATTGCGTGGCGGCGAAACTGGCGCGGGATTTGGGATTGGCGAAGGGATATCGCGTGGTGATCAACTGCGAAGCGGACGGCGGCCAAACCGTGCCGCATCTGCACATGCATCTGCTGGGCGGGCGTTCGTTCGCGTGGCCGCCGGGGTGAATGGTTCGCCAGGCTCCGTTATTGCAGGGCGTCGAGAACGCGGCGCATCGGATCCTGACTGACCCGGATCATGCCTTGCTGCGGCTGATTCAAATCGAGGATGACCCAGACGACCATGGCCGTCAAGATCACGAAACCGATCGTGCCGGCGTAGCGGAGTTCCTCGGCCGCGCCTTGAAAATCGCCGACCAGAACCATGGTGATGATGGCGGCCATCGACAGCAGAATGAAAATGTTCGCCGGCAGTCGATCGAATGCGGCCGCCAGCCGCGAATTGTGGCTGCTCGTCAAGACGTTGAAGGTGTTGACGAGCGGTTCAACCAGGGGCGTGCCCTCGTCGACCGCTTCGCCGATGAACTCTTGCATTTGCTTGTGCGCGCGAGCGACATTGGCGATGCGTTCTTCGATGGTGTGCATCTGCGGCTTGGTCGCGAAGTCGTAGCGTTCTTGAGCATACGCGAGAAGGCTCTTCCGTAGCTTGCTGCGGACGGGTTCCTTGAGAAGGCTGGCGCAGGTGTTGAAGTCGCCGATCGCATTGCTGTCCGCGAGGACCATCGCCCGGCGTTGATCGTGTTTGGAGAGCGACATCGAAAACGTAAAGCCGAGCAAGAGTCCGAGGAGACCCATGCTGGCGCCGCTGAACGTGGCGTCGCGTTTTTCGCGGTCCGCTTTCGAGAGGTGGACGCCTCGCCAATAGCCGGCGAACCAACCGACCACCATGAGAGCCGCCAAAGCGAAGGCGGAAATGGAGCTTTCGAGGTCATTGAGAAAGTATCCCACGGCGGCGTACTCCTGGGTGTCCTCTTTCTCGGAAGGATCGGGAGTCAGCGTGCAGAGGAACGACGCGAAAGGCATGGCGGGCCCGGATTTTTGAGCGAAAATCGGGATTGGGCCGTAGAACCGTTGCGACCGTTCCGTTGACGGTACATCCGGAATATATTCGCCAAGGTGCAAAGTTTCACAATTGACAACATTGCCCTGGGGCAGCTAACCTAATTGAAGTGAAACCCAGGAGCGGGTCGCCGCGATCGAGAACGGATCGCCCGAGGCAGGAACGAGAAGGTACGCTTTCGAGCGACTTTCGAGGTAGCCGTCCGCAACGTTGAAATCGCCGCACTGAAGAAGGTTGGTGTCCTATGCTTCTTTCCCCCGTCCTCACGCACGACGAAGAGTTGACGAGCCTGATCGTTCGTCGCCTCGGCAATCGCATCCGCAATCTGCGCATCGTCCGCCAGGGAGGCGGTCTCGTGATTCAGGGTCGCACGTCGACCTATTACGCCAAACAACTGGCGCAGCATGCCGCCATGGAGCTCAACAACGAGCGAATCTTGGCGAACGATATTGAAGTGAGCTGAGCGCGCTTGCGGTCGGCCTGAAATACTCATGAACCCACGGCATTGGCATGCCGTGGGTTTTTCGTTGCGCGGGGGCGAGAGATCCTATCTTGGCTTTACGGCGTTTTCGGCACGGTGAAGACCACGTCCCCCGAACCGAGATTGCCGGCGGCGTCGCGGACGCGGACCAGGATGACATGAGCCCCGGGCCGGAGCGTTTCGGTCTGGAAGCGGAAGCGTTCGGTCTTGCTGTCGAAGAGGCCGTCGGCGGGGAAAAGATTCGACCAACGTTTGCCGTCGACGGTGTACGACGCCTCCACGAGACGCACGAGCGGATCGACCGCGGTTGCGTCGAGATTGGCTTTGCCCGCTTCGACGCCGACGAGTTGCACCGTTACGACGGGCGGCAGATGCGTGATCGGCACTTGTTGGCTGACGCGCTCGACCGTGAACGACTCGGCGGGAGGATTGTCGTGCCGGTCGGTGGCGGTCACCTTGACCTGATAAAGCCCCGAGGGCGCCGTCGTCGTGTCCCATTCGAATTCGCTCTTTTCGAGATTCTCCTCGAGCAGCACCCAGTCCTTCCAGCCTTCTTTCTTGACGAAGAGATTGAAGATCAGTTCGTCTTCGTTCGGGTCGACCGCCTTCCACTTGATCTTGAACTTCTTCGGTTGCTCGACCGCGACGGCGTCGAGATCGGGAACGTCGAGCGAGGTGATCTCCGGAGCCTGGTTCGACGATTGGTAGCGAACGATCACTTGCCGCACTTCCGGCGTCGCCTTGGGATCTTTCGTCGACAGCGTGAGACGATATTGCAGATACCGGGCCGTGGGAGCGAGGGCGCGGGCCGATGCGGCATCGATCTGTTCGGCGGACCAGACGCTCCACGTGTCGTCCGGTTCCGCGACATTGCCCGAACGCACGGCAAACGAAACCGCCGTGCCCGCCGGGGTCGTCGCCTTCCACGAGACGGCGCCCCAGAGCGTCGGAATCTTGCCGTCGAGAACTTCCGAATGGATCGTCCCCTGCGCGGCGAAGCGATCGTCGAGAACGTAAAGCCGACCCGGATCGCCCGCTCCGATGACGATGGAGCCGTCCTTACGCTGGAGCAAAGCATGGATCTGGCCATTGTCGAGGCGCGCGATCTCGGTGCGTTCCTTGGTCGCTTCATCGACTTCGAAGAGTTGCCCTTGCATGCCGGTGCCGACGAAAAGCCGGTCCCCGATCCGCAGCAGCCGTAAGAGCAATGTCTTGTCGCGGAAGAGCTCGCGGACCGACCCATCGGCGGCGATGCGGTACAGCGAATTGTCGCCCGGCGCGGGAGCCGACGGAGCCGCGGACGCGATGCCCTTGCTGTCTTCGGCGGCCAAACCGGTTTTCACTGTGCCGATCTGCGTCTTGGTCGGTTCGTCTTTGGACGAGCTGGCGGGCGTCGCCGTGGCGCTTCCCGGCCCCACAGGAACGGTCGGCGATTTGAACGGGCCCACCGGCAGACGTTTCGCTCCCGGCGTGGCGGTGCCGGCGTAGACGACGCCCTCATGCACCGCGAGGCCCCGGACTTCGTTCTGGGCGGCATGATAAATCACGAACCCTTTCCCCGCCGGATCGATGCGATACACCAGGCCGCCGCGATCGGTGCCCGCGTAAAGATTCGTGTCCGAGAGGACGAGGCTGAGAATGTGATCCTGCTTCGTCGCGTAAAACACCTTGGCGTCGCCGCCCGGAGTGACGCGGTAGATTTGCCCATTCGGACCGGTGCCCGCGAAGAGCGATTTCGAGGGGGCATCGTAGACGAGCGCCCAGACATATTTGCCGAGCTTGTCGGCGACGATCGAATGCTTGCCGTTGGGCTCGATGCGGAGGATCTGGCCGCTCGGCCCGGTGCCGGCGTAAATAACGCCGTCGGGCGTGCGGGCCAGGCAGAGGATCTGGCTCTCTTTGCTGTGATGCAAAACGCTGGCTTCGCCGTTGGGCTTGATGAGGAAGAGCTTGCCTTCGTCTCCGGTCGCGGCGATGAGATTGCCGGCCGCGTCTTCGATCACATCCCAAACATGGGCGGCTTCGATCTTCGCCATCGGCTTGAGCTGCTTCGAAAGCCGGACGACTCCCTGGTCGCTGACCACAGCATCCTTGAACTTGGCCTTGTCGTAACTGGACGCCGCCCCGGTCTGCCAGGTTTTCACCTTGCTCGCCTGAGCCGGAACGTTCGCGACCGTCGCGATCGCAATGCACGCGAGAACGAAACGCAGCATGAAAGCTCCCACAGCAAATCGTCGAGAAATCACTCCACCACACTCAGCTTCTTGTTTCGCGACACCATGAACCGAAACGAATCGGCCCCGCTGAGCGCCCATGGCGTCTCCGTCCGGCCCACCACCGAACCGGCGATCGTTTGCGCTCCCGAACGTCGCCCCGCGCCGAGAATCTGCACCATGCTCGGCGGCAGATCGGGCAACGCCTGGTCGCCGATGGCCACGCCGACATCGGTCGTCGCCACACGCATCACCAACGTCGAGCGCCGGGCCGAAGCCACGATCTTCACCGCTTGCAAAAGATTGTCGACGGTGTTCGAGATGTTCAGTTGCGGATTGTCGCGCAGATCTTGCCGGGCGTTGTTGAGGCCTTCGCCGATGAACGCGGTGTACGATCCGTCCGGCAGATCCGCCGGCAACTTGACCGCGACTTCAACGCGTTGCCGAGAGCTCTTGAAGGGGCGCACGTAAACGCTCGCCTTCACCAGGTCGCCCGGCGCGTAAACCTCGGATTCGGGCTCGACGGAATCGATCTCGGCCGTGCGCCGCCCCGGCTGAATCTCGGTCTCGGCCGTGATCTTTTCGACGCGAATCTTGCCGACGTTGTTGTTCGTCAAAAGCTGCGTAATCAAAGTCGCCTGGCTGTACAGCGCTTGCGGACCACGCGCCCCGGTCAGGTTGCTTCCCGAATGGACATCGTCGAGCACGATCGGCTCTCGGCCTTCAATCTCGAAGCGGATCCGTAGCCGTGCGGTCATCTCTTCGGGCAAATCCCCCTCGGTGTCGACCGAGTTCGTGAGCACCGCGCTCAGCAGCCCCGGCAACATTTGTTTCTGCCGCACGATCTGCACGTTGTACGTCCGCGGCGCTCCGCTCCCCTTGACCGTGGTCGACACGGGCAACAAATCCGCCGGCCGATCGAGCCAGCCCGCGATGCACGTACTGACATCGGCGTTGACGACGCCGACATTTTTCAGCGGCGTCCCCATCTTGAAGCTGATCGAGACCCGCGGCATGATCGCATGCGTATACCCGGTCATCAGCGGAAACTCGCATTTGCCCAGGCTCATGAACGGATGGCCCCAACCATAGACCCGTTTGCCTTCGACATGCGTCACCGTGCCGATGCCCGACATATCGAAATCGCCCGTCACCATCGCCACAGCCAGCCCCGCTCCGGGCTCGATGATCGCGTTGCGTTCCTCATCGGTGAGGTGATTGCCGGCGCCGCCCCCTTGCATCGGCACCAGCCCATTGCGGCCAAATGTCCCCTGTAAAAGCTCCAGGCTGTTTCGCGAAAATCCCGACGCACACACCGGCGTTCGCAGCGGCGTGAGCCAAACGCCGTCGGCGGCCGCCGTGTCGCTGAAATCGTTCGCGACCGTGACCGATTCCACCGCACGGCCATCGATCGACAGCGGCCGTTCCAGTTGCACGCGCCGCGGAGCGTTCGGCTCCAGCAGATCGCGACGCTCCGAAGCGGCTGCATATTCGTGCATTTGGCTGAACGGCGTCACCCCCGCGATCGGCAGCTTGTTGAACTGCCAGGCATACGCCACCGCCCCGAGCAACTTGCCGTCGATATAAATCGGACTGCCGCTCATGCCCTGAATGACGCCGGTCTTGTCGAGGTTCAGCCCCGAGAGCATGCACAGCACAAGATCGCGCCCCGGGCTGCTGTTTTTGAGCACGCCCAACACTTCCGCGTCGAACGATTCGATCTTGGTCCCCTTCACGACCGTCCGTCCCGTCCCCTTCATCCCGGGCCGCACGGCGTTCACATTCCAATACGTTTCCGGCCGCGGATCGGCACGCACGGGCGACACGAACGCAAGCAACCCCGCGAGAACGAGCAAACGCAACATGCACGACTCCCCACCCGAGACCGCGGCACGAAGGAACCACGCAATTATAAGCCGCCGGCGCGCGATGAGCTACACGGATCAAATCTTGAAGCTTGCGAGCTCCGCCATCCGGGCTCCTCGGAAGTCGTGAATCGGGAGGGGCGGGGATATTTTGTATGAAGAGAATCTGATAGGACAATCGACGATCAATCGGATTCCCGCCTTGGGAGAGATGTTCTCTCGTATCACCCATTTGAGCCCTGATTGAGTCCTGAGGTTCGGCGCACCTCAATCCAGGTCTTGCTCGATTTTCGCTCGCGCCAATACAATTTCCGCACGGATGTCCCGGGGTCCGCGTGAGGGTTTTCATGGCTGCTGGACAGCACCGCGAACTGCTGCCGTCGTTTCTCGATCGACTGATCGATGCGGGCCAGGCTGGTCCCTCGGGGGCGATCGTGTATACCCTCGAACAAATGATCGACACCGTCCGCGCCGATCTCGAAGAACTGCTCAACACCCGACAAGCCCAGCCGCTTTACGACTGCCCGTATCCCCTCGTCAAAGACTCGATCCTGGGGTATGGCTTGCCCGATTTGAACTCGATCCCGGGCGCCGGCGCTGGCGATTCCGAGGCCATCGGCGAACATATCGCGGGCCTCATCGAAAAGTTCGAGCCCCGGCTGCGCAACGTCCGCGTCGAGATCGAAGGCGAAAACGACGGCCCGCGCGAAGATTCCCGGCAGCTTCGCTTTCAAATCTCCGCGTCGCTCAACGTCGATCCCGCGCCGGAGGTCGGCTTCGAAACCATCGTCGAACTCTCCACGGGCCAGACCACGGTTCAAACATCGGTGGGCCTGACATGAGCGATGCGCTTTTTCCCTACTACGAACGCGAGCTCCTCTACTTCCGCCAGATGTCGCAGGATTTCGCACGCCGTTATCCAGGGGCCGCCAATCGCCTCTTGCTCGAATCGAACCGCAGCATCGATCCTCACGTCGAACGCATGATCCAGGCGTTCGCCCTGCTCACCGCGCGCATCCAAAACAAGCTCGACGACGAATTCCCCGAACTCAGCGAATCGCTCGCCAGCGTTTTCTTTCCCCAGTTCCTCGCTCCCGTGCCCTCGATGGCGATCGTCGAATTTCTCCTCGATTCCAATCGCGGCCCCCTGCCCGACGGCTTCGTCATCGACAAGGGCTCGCGCATTCAAATGCAGCCCGTCAGCGATGTCTCGTGCCGGTACCGGACTTCGTATCCCGTCCACCTCTGGCCCGTGGCGATCAAGACCGCCGAGATGCTGCCGCCGCCGTTTCCGCCGGGCCTGCGTGCTCCGGCTCAAGCCGCGTCGGCCATCGTGCTCCGCTTGCAAACCCAGGCCGGGCTCAAGTTCACCGATCTGTCGCTCGAACGCCTCCGCCTCTACCTGCACGGCGAAAACCAGATGGTCGCGCAGCTTTACGAGCTGCTGTTCAACAACGTCATCCAGGTCGTCTTCCAATCGCTCGACGATCCGAAGATTCCCCCGCTCGCCCTGCCCGGCAGTTGCCTGCTCCCCGTCGGCTTCGAACGCGACGAAGCCGTCATCCCGTTTCCCAAGAAGACGTTTCCCGGCTATCGGCTGCTGCTCGAGCTCTTTTCGTTCCCGAACAAATTCCACTTCGCCGATCTCGACGGCTTTCAACGGCTCAAACGCGCAGGCTTTCAGAAAGACATCGCCGTCGCCATTTTCCTCAACCGCAACGTGCCGGCCCTGCAACAAGCCATCGACGAGGCCACGTTTCGCCTGGGTTGCACTCCGATCATCAATCTCTTCGAACGCCTGGCCGAGCCGGTTCAGCTTTCGCATACGCGGACCGAATATCACATCGAGCCCGATGTCTCATTGCCGCACGGGCTGGAGATTTACTCGATCGATAGCGTCACCTGCGTCGACCCGACGACCGGGACTTCGACCGAGGTGGAGCCGTTCTTTTCGCTTCGGCATGGCGTCGATCGCGAGGCGCCGTCGATGTTCTGGCATTCGACGCGCCGCAGCGCCGACCGCGACGGCGACAAGGGCACTGACGTTTACCTCAACTTCGTCGATCTGCAATTCCGCCCCAACCAGCCCGCCGAAGCGACCCTGGCCGTGCGCACGACCTGCACGAATCGCCATGTCCCCAATCAGCTCCAGCGCTTTGCCGACAACTTGCGGATGGACCTCGAAGGCGCCGCCCCGCTGTCGGGACTGCGCTGCGTGCGCCGGCCGACGCTGCCGCTCCAGCCGCCGCTGCGCCGGGGCTTGCACTGGCGCGTCCTCTCTCAACTCACGCTCAATCATCTGTCGATCACCGATGAAGAGGAGGGCAAACTGGCGTTGCAAGAAATCCTCCGCGTGTACGATTTCGTCACGCGTGAAAGCGCCGACCAACAAGCCGCCGTCATCGGCAACCTCATCGACGGCATCGTCTCGGTGACGAGCAAACGCGTCGTCGGCCGCGTCGGCCCGCGCGGCATCGCCCAGGGAATCGAAATCACCGTCGAGTTCGACGAACCGAAATACGTCGGCACCGGCGCTTTCCTGGTCGCTTCGGTGCTCGAACGCTTCTTCGCCGCGTATGCCTCGCTCAACTCGTTCACGCAAACGGTCGCGAAAGTGAAACAGCACGAAGGCGTCCTAAAACGCTGGCCGCCGCGAGCGGGGGACAAGCCGTTGTTGTGATTCTGGGTTCGGCCGAAATGGGCGAGATTCTGCGACGCGACGAGCGTTTCCATGCCGTTTGAACCACAGAGACACCGAGAGCACAGAGAGGTTTTGCACGGGGAATTAAGATTTCTGACGGTACCAATACTTAAGATTCGAATGCCGGCAATCGCGCGAAACCGACTCCGGCGACTCTCTGTGCTCTCGGTGTCTCTGTGGTTCAAAACGCATTTTTAACTCAACGCACGGGTAAGAATCGTCTTGGTTCAAAACGACTTGGTTTAAGGTAAGAAACGCCATGGCTCGCAAAGAACCGACGATTGAGGAGCTTCTTTATAAAGAGGGCTACCGCTTCGAGTTCTTCCAGGCGGTGCGGCTCATGGAATTGAAGGCGGCCGTGGGCCGGGCCGTCGGCGGGACGACGCCGCCGCAACACGAACCCGTGCGCTTTCGCGGGCTGCCGTCGCTGTCGTTTCCCCCCAGCGCGATTCACGAGATGGAAAAGGGGACCAGCGAGCGCCCCACGCCGAGCATGACGATCACGTTCTTCGGCCTGCTCGGCGTCGCCGGCGCGATGCCGCGCCATTATACAGAACTCATCTTACGACACGAAAAAGAAAGCCGGGGCGCCGAAGTCGGGGCGTTGCGCGATTGGTTCGATCTCTTCAATCATCGGCTCGTTTCGCTCTTTTACCGGGCGTGGCGAAAGTATCGATTTTGGGTGCCCTTCGAACGCCGCGAGGGAAACGGGCTCGAACCCGACGCCTATACGCGCTGCTTCTCGAGTCTTGTCGGCCTGGGCATGCCGGGGCTGCGCGATCGGCTCGTGGCCAAGACGCGCGATCCGGGGTTTGGGCAGACGCCGCGCGAGCTGGCGCGCGTCGACGATAAAGCCGTCGTCTATTATGGCGGCCTCTTCGCTCAGCGCGTGCACAATGCGGTTTCGCTCGAAGCGTTGCTCGAAGATTATTTCCGCCTGCCCGTCGAGGTGAGGCAGTTTCAACCGCAATGGCTCAATTTGGACGACGGCAATCGCTCGCATCTGGGCGAGGCGGGGTGCAATAACGCCCTGGGGATCGACACCGTGGCCGGGCAGCGGGTTTTGGATGTGCAGGGACGAATCTGTATTCGCGTCGGACCGCTCACCTACGAGCAATTCGCAAAATTCCTCCCCGATCGCTCGGCGACGCCCGACGGTAAGGCGTGCTATCGGCTCGGTTTTTTGCAAAGGCTCTATGTCGGGCAGGAGTTCGAAGTCGATCTGCAACTCGTCCTCAGGGCGGACGAAGCCCCCGACTGCCAGCTCCCCGAAAGCGCTGCCGATGGCCCGCAGCTAGGCTGGAACACCTGGCTCTTCAGCCAAACCCCGGCCGCTGATCGCGACGATCCCGTATTCGCCGACACGACCTGGAAGAAACGCCTGTAACCTTTGCGGAGAACGACCATGAGCGCTCCTTCCGGCCGGCCGCGCCGGGCCGATGTTTCGAAGCTGTTCGATTCTTTGCAGAAATCGACCGCTCCTCAGGCGACGTCGCTGGTCAACAGCGTCGGCATGAAGTTCGTCCTCATCCCCGCCGGTACGTTCCGCATGGGCAGCCCCGAAGGCCAGGCGGGCGCCCGATCGAATGAAACGCCCGTGCACGACATCATCTTGACGAAACCGTTTTACCTGGGCGTCACCCCGGTGACGCAGGAGCTCTACCGCGCCGCCATGACCGTGAACCCCGCTCGTTTCACCGTCCCGGCGGGAGGCAGCCCCCAACATCCTGTCGAGCAAGTCTCCTGGCACGACGCCGTCGCCTTCTGTCGAACGCTCTCGACCATGCCCGAAGAACATGAAGCCAAACGCGTCTATCGTCTGCCCAGCGAAGCCGAATGGGAGTACGCCTGTCGGGCCGGCGGTTCCACCGTCTTCACCTTCGGCGACACGCTCGCCCCCGCCCAGGCCAACTTCAATTTCCGCTCGGACGACGCCGTCCCGCTCGAACGAACCAGTAAAGTCGGCCAATATCCGCCCAACAATTTCGGCCTCTACGACATGCACGGCAACGTCTGGGAATGGTGCCGCGATTGGTACGACGAACGCGCCTACGCCCGCGGCGAAACCCGCGACCCGCAAGGCCCAGCCGAAGGCGTCTTTCGCGTCGTTCGCGGCGGCTGCTGGCGAAGCCAAATCGCCACCTGCCGCTCCGCCTACCGCAACGCCCTCATGCCCCACAACCGCGACCCATACACCGGCTTTCGCGTCGCATTTCAAACGACCGGGGAATAAACGAACGACACAATTGAGTTGAAATGAATACCTAAGACATTTGAATCGAACAGACAGACACAGAGAGTCGTCGAACGACAAGGTTTCGCCCTGGAAACCGTGCAAAAGTCGGCAACTGTCCAGGGCAACTCTCTGTGCTCTCGGTGTCTCTGTGGTTCAAAGCGCATTTGAGAGAACGAACGCCGGTGCGACGACACAGCCCCCCGTCGCAACAATAAGCCATCGATCACGGCTTCCGCAGATTCACCGGCGTCACTTGCCGCAACATTCCCTCGAACCGGCTGCGGAACGTCGCCGCACGTCGTTCGGCGTCGACATACCGCGGCGTGATGTCGTCTTTCTCCGTGCGGATTTTGTCTTGCAGCGTCGTCTCGTTTTCGAGCACTTCGTAAAGGCCAATGTCGAGCGAGGCGCCTTTGTCGTCTTTGGAACCGTAAAGCTGAATGGTGATTTCGTCCGACTTCTTGACGAGGTCGGCGATTTCGGGCGTCATTTTTTCGACTTCTTCGAGGATCTTGTTGCGTTCGTTGGTGACGGTCTTGGTCGATTTCTCGATGCCCCCGACGGGAGTCTTCATCGCCGGCTTGCCCAGCAGCGGCTTTTCGGGCGTTTCGAGGACCAGATCGCCGTCTTTACGAATGAGTTGTTTGGGCGCGATGGCTTCGTCGCTGGTGCGCAGTTTCTCCATCTCGGCTTTGAAGAATTGGTGATTCTTGGGGAAGAACTCCATCGTTTCCGCGAGCGTGTCGAGTGACGGCTTCACGGCCGGGAGGGCGCGTTCCTTCTGACGATAAAGTTCGTGGAGCACGGCCGTGCGTTTGTCCAGTTTCGACGCGACGCGATAGCCGGAATCTTTGGTCTCCCAAATCTTGCGGGCTTCTTTCCAGCCGAAGTCGTTGAATTGCAAATAGACCATCACGGCCCAGGTCATGAAAACCAGGCTGAGAGCGGTCGTGCCGATGACGAGGCTTCTGCCAAAACGGTCCATCATGGCTGCTTCGCTCCCTTCTTGCCGAGCCGTTGTTCGATGTCTTGATTGACGCGGGCCAGGTCTTCTTCGCTGGTGGCCAATTCCACTTGATAACGGAACAGCCCCTCTTGAAACCGCCGCAACTCGGCGATCTCTTGCTCCGTCTTCGCCCGCGCCTTCGCGATCTTCTTGAGCACATCGGCCCGTTGTTCGGTCCGCTGTTCAAGGAGTTTTTGGTAGCGTATTTTCTGTTCCTGCAAGTCGGCCAGGCGAAGTTTCGCCTTGTCGATGTCTTGCTGCATGAAGCGATTGCGCTGGAGTTCGTCTTCATACGCATCGATAAATCCCGAACGATTGCGAATCAAGGCGCCATCCTTGTCGGCGACCTCGAAACCTTCGCGATCTTCGCGGATGCGTTCCTTCACGAGATCGTTGAGCCGCAGCACCCGGCTTGGGAAGAGTTCGCAAGCCAAAGCGAAGTCGTATTGGCCCATCACCAGGGGAATGCGATCGAGCAGTTTGGGATCAAGAAGCTCCCCATCGGGCTTTTTCACATGAGCCAGGCTGAGAAGCGTAAACGCAACGCTGAGCCGCTTCTCGATGGTGTCGCGATCCTGTTTGCCCCATTCTTCGCCCAGATGCAGGGCCGGCTGATACTTCGTGTCGATCGTCGACTTGAGGCGCTCGGTGACGCGTTCCATGACCTGCGCCAGCGGCAGTTTCTGCAAATCGCCGATCGTCTCGACGAACAGATTCTTCGCATCCCCCGGCCGAAACATTTCCAGCGGCAACAAGAAATCGAACGCCATGCGGCGCTGGACGGCATCCATATACAGCTTGTCGAGCTCAGCTCCCTTGGCGTCTTTAATGGTCTGATCGAGAACTTCGCTCTGGTGCGTGTTCATCGCCAGGGGATGCAGCATGCGCACGATGCGGGCCCGCTTCACTTCGTCGGAAGGGGCCGCTTCGAGCGACGCTTTGGCCGCGTTTTCGAAAAGCCTCGGCACCGATTTCTCGAGCCGGCGAACTTCCGCCTCCACCGTCGTGATCGGTTCGGGAGCGTCGACGTAAAACTCGCCGAAATGATCTTTCAACGTTTCGACGGTCAGCATGTTCGGCGGAATCGACCGGGCGAACGACTCGCGAACCTCCCCGAATTTATCCCCTTGCGGCCCAATCCGCTCGGTGACGATGCGTTTGATGTCGGCCGGGGCGATGCGATAAAGCGGCAGCGTCCCCTTGGCGGCGGTGAGCGTTTTCGCTTCTTCTTCCGTCGGCAGGCCCATCATGGCGAGATCATGCCGAAAGACGGCATAGGTATATTCTTGACGCTTTTGCAGAGTCTGCACAATAAGATACGGGGCCGCGAGCGCCGCCACGATATTGAGCCCGATCAACGACCACGTCAACCAGTGCGTCGCCGGCTTGGGAATCTCTTCCTCGACATACGGCTCATCGATGCCCCGATCCACCACGCCTGCGCCGACCAATTCTTCGTCGTCCGGCTCGCCGCTGGGACCGGTTCCCTCGAGCTCTTCGCCCACTCCCGCGAAGGGATCGTCGTCGTCCAGCGCCGGCATCGACGCCATCGTTTCGACTTCGTGCGCCGAATGTTCGTCTTCGACTTCGACCGCCCCGGCATCGATCAGATCTTCGTCGACCACGAGATCGTCCGCCGGATCGACGAGCATATCGTCCGCGGCAACCTCATCCGACGTGACCAACACATCCGCGGGGACGTCGCCATCGAGCAAGCTGTCGGCCACGAGTTCGTCGTCGGTCACCAGCGCATCGCCGCCCATCAGAACGGCGGTCACATTCTGCTCCCGCATCTGGCGCACGATCAGGCCCGCCTCCGGGTGATAGCCGCCGAAATAGACGATGTCGGCCTTGGCCTGTTTGATCTTGGTGACGAGCGGGCCGTAGTCGGCGTCGCGGTCGGTGGAGAGACCCACCTTCAGCTTTTCAACGCGCGGCATGAGCTTGGCGACCAGCGCATCGGCCGTCGCCTCGCCCACCGGCACGGCCACCGAGATCGCCATGCAGCGCTCGCCC
>JBAXFO010000015.1:0-17210 GCA_037139885.1 Planctomycetota bacterium | reverse complement strand
CTTGCAAGCCGGCGAAGCGATCGAACTCACTCTCGCCGATGGCCCCGTAACGATCGGGCCCGCCGATGTCTGGATTCAGCCCAAGACGGAAAAGGGCTTCGCGGGCCTCGTCGATCATGAAACGCAGCTTTTGCTCGACGCCCGCATCACGCCGGAACTCGCCAAGGAAGGCATGGCCCGCGAAGTGATCCGCCATGTGCAGAGCAGCCGTAAGGACGCGGAATTGCAGCCGGAAGACCGCATCGTGCTGCATTTGGAAACCAGCGATGCCGACCTCAGCGCCGCGATCGAGCAGCACTGGGCGTATATCGCGGGGGAGACGTTGACCGTGGAACGAACGGCGACTTCTGCGGAGGGAGCGTTTAGCGCCGAAGTGAAGATTGATGGGAAGGCGCTGTCTATTACGCTGAAGAAGGCCTAAATTAATTGATCGACGCGGACCGCCGCCGAGGAGATTTGCCATGGTTCGAACAGCGACGCGCATCACGGTCGAACCCGGATCGCATCTGCTCATGTCCGATGTCGCGTGGACGACCTACTCGGATTTCCTCAAAATGTTTGCGGAATCGCCAGCCGTGCGGTTGACGTACGATCGGGGGATGCTGGAGATCATGAGTCCCTCTCTTCATCATGACGACGCGAGCCGGTTCTTCGTTTCGCTGATCCAGATCTTGGCGGAAGAATGGGAACGCCCCTTCAAATCGGGCGGTTCGACGACGATGCGGCGTAAACCGAAACAAGCGGGCCTCGAGGCGGATGAGTGTTTTTGGCTCGACACGGCGCCGCAGATGGCGGGACGTCGGCAACTCAACCTGCGTCGCGATCCGCCGCCGGATCTGGCGATCGAGATTGAACTGCGCCGCAGTTCGATCAACCGCATGACGCTCTTCGCCCGGCTCGGCGTGCCGGAAGTGTGGCGGCTGCGGAAGTCGGGGCTGACGTTTCATGCTCTGGCGGGGAAAAAGTACGACGAGGCGGCGACGAGCGTGGCGTTTCCCGGCGTGACCCCGGCGCTGATCGAAAAGTTCGTCGACAAGGCAGCGGATGAGGGCGACGTGCTCGGAGCGCTCCGCGAGTTCCGCATCGCAGCTCGCAAATGCCACGCGAAGTAACCCATATTTAAGCGGCGCCCAACATCATCTTGGACGTTACCGCGGGAACCCCACCGGGCTCACATTTCGCGGAACTTGTTGCATCATCGGCTCGGGCTGAATCGCGCCCAAGGTCACCGGCAGCATCGCGGTCGGCGCCTGCGGAGCGCCTTGCGGCGGGGTGAAGCCAGGAGCCGGGATCCAGTTGCCGGCCACCGGGGGAACCAGCGGCGGCACGCTCGCTTGATTGAAGCGTTGGCCCACCTGGTCCGGCGTCGGGGCGGCGCCGCGAACGACGGGCGACGGGTCGAGCGGTTGCACCGGCGGCACGGTCATCCGCACGTGCGGTCGGCTGGTCGGTTGGCCGGTGGGGCGGACGTTGTTGTTCGTGCTGGCCACCTGGGTCGGCGGGGCCTTCGGGTTGCTCTTGGTGTCGCGGAGATGTTTCAGCCAGGCTTCTTCCAGGTCTTCGACGTTGCGGTGGCCGTAAAAGCTCTGGGCGGCGCTGTCCCAGCCGTATTGCATGCCATGGCCGACGAAGTTGAGGAAGACGCCGTGATTGCTGCGCTTCACGAGAAAGTCGGACATCGAATAACCCTGGGCGTAAAGGCACATCACTTCTTTCGGATACTCTTTCAGGCCCAAAAGCCGGCGTAGGGGAATCTGCTGGCCGCGGTTGAGGATCTGACGCGTCAGGCGGTCGTGGCGTTCGCGTTCGACTTCGTCTTCGGAGAGGACCGAGCCCCCCTCGTCGGCCCAGCGCGGCACCGGTTGCCGGAAGTGATTCGCGAACACCGTATGCGTCACTTCATGAGGAAGCACGCTGGCGAGCAGGCGGTCGAGCGGGCCTTGAATCTCCATCTTGATCGAGAGCACCTTGCCCTGCCCGAAGTGAAACGACGTCGCGCCGCTGGGGCCTTCCATGTTGACGGTCACCGACAGCGGACACGGTTGCGGCCAGTTGGGCATCTCCTGCCCGAGCCACATCAGCGCCTTCTCTTTGCGATAGACCTCGGCCGCGTCGCCGACTTGCTTGGCGACCTGCGCGTCCTGGGCGGAGACGACGAAGTTGGCGGTGCGATACTGGGCTCCCATCGACGCGAAGGCGGCAAGGATGAGAAAAGCGAGTGCGAAACGACGCGAAGCCACAGGCGCCTCCAGCAAAGAATCGAGAACGATGCCGCGAACGAGATCGTTCGCGACAACTCTAAAAGCAAACCACGAGCCGAGCCAGGAAACGTGAATGAATTTTGTTGTTTTGCGCCCCAGAACGTGAGGCAAGATCGCGACTTGGGGATTGGGCAAGTTATCCGGGCCCGAGCTGCGGCGGATTGTAACTCTTACACGAACCGGCCGCTCGCGGTTGTCGCGGCCTGGGGTGGATTGGAAAATTTGCAAAACGACGCTGAAGGGCCGGTTATGCGGTCCGGGTAGGCGGCGGGATGCGGGGAACGAATGCGGTCTGCGCCATGTTTGAGACTTGGCAATCGCGGTGAAACTTTGAGTTTCGACAAGAATCTTCTTGCGATTCGCCAGCGAGCGCCGGAAACTCTCACCTGCGTGAAATTCCCAATCCCTTTTGGACCGCCAGGAGACTCGATCGTGCATCTTCAACTGCTGCTCGCCCAACGGCCGCAACCGCAACCCATGCCTCAGGACTTGGACCTTGGACCGCTCTATGCTTTCGCGACTTGCTTCGGTGTGTTTGGCCTAATTCTCGGTCTGCTGATGATCGTGAGCCTTTGGAAGCTCTTTACAAAAGCTGGCAAGCCCGGTTGGGCGGCGATCATTCCGATTTACAATACGATCGTGTTTTTGGAAATCGCTGGGAAGCCCGTCTGGTGGTTTTTGCTCTTGCTCATTCCGTTCGTGAACATCGTTTTCGCCATCATCGCGACCATTGGTTTCGCGAACGCATACGGTAAGGGAGGCGGTTTCGCTGTGGGGCTGATCTTCCTGCCGATGATCTTCTTTCCGATTCTCGCGTTCGGTTCGTCGCGCTATCTCGGGACGCGTGCGTTGGACAATGATTTTTGATCGGAAATCAAACGCGTGACGGCGAGTCGAAAAGCTTTCCGTCACGCAGAGCTACCATTCGCCAAAACACTTGGCGCATAACGTCGCCTCGCGGCTCCACTCTCCCCCGGAGTACCGGTGGAGAGGGAGCCGGAAATGTCGGAGCGGATGCTTTTTCACGCGATGATCTTGTTGATGGGATACTCGACAATCCCGCTCGCCCCGGCGGCTTTCAATTGCGGGATGATGTGGCGAACGGTGTTCTCGTCGATGATGGTGTTCAGCGCCACCCATTTTTCATCCGAGAGAGACGAGATCGTCGGGTTCTTGAGAGCCGGCAGCACGCCGAGCACCGCTTGCAGACTCGCGGTCGGCACGTTCATCATCAGGCCGACCTTTCCTTCCGCGGCCAACGCCCCCTCGAGCATCATGACGAGGTCGTCCATCTTCCGCTTCTTCCACGGATCGGCGTAGGCGGCGTTGTTGGCGATGAAGCGCGTCGTGCTCTGCACCAGGTCGGCGACGATGCGCAGATTGTTGGCCCGCAGCGAACTCCCCGTCTCAGTCACATCGACGATCGCGTCGGCGAGCCGGGGCGGCTTCACCTCGGTCGCACCCCAACTGAACTCGACATGGGCGGTCACGCCATGCGAGGCCAACCAGCGCCGGGTTACGTTCACCAGCTCGGTGGCCACGCGTTTGCCTTGCAGATCGTGCACCGATTGAATCGGCGAATCGTTCGGCACCGCGAGCACCCAGCGCACCGGCCGCCGGCTCACTTTGCTGAAGACGAGTTCGGTGAGCTCCGTCACCTTGGCGTCGTTCTCGACGATCCAGTCATACCCCGTGAGGCCGCAATCGAGCGAGCCGTCTTGCACGTACCGCGGCATTTCCTGAGCCCGGATGAGGGTGCAGTGAATCTCGGGATCGTCGATCGCGGGATAATAGCTGCGGCTCACAAACGTGACTTTGTAGCCGGCCTTGCGGAACAGTTCCGCCGTCGCCTCTTGCAGCGAACCGGCGGGGATCCCCAAGCGAAGCTGTTCGGCCATTCGAGAAACCTTGTAGAGAATCGGTTCGCCTCGTGAGCCGGCGGATTTATCCCGCCGGGACAAGCCCGGCGGCTCGCCTCAACCGAAAATTTCGTGGAGATGATGCACTAGTTCTTCTTGTACACTTGCTTGGGATCGAACACGCGTTCGCCCTGCGTCGTCAACGAGCCGTCGGCCTCAATGCGGCGAAAGAAACAGCTCTTGAACCCTTCATGGCACGCCGCCCCGCCGATCTGATCGACCTTCAGCAAAATCGCATCGTTATCGCAATCGACGAAGATCTCTTTCACATCCTGCACGTTGCCCGATTCTTCGCCCTTGCGCCACAGTTTTTTGCGGCTGCGGCTGTAGTAAACGGCCTTGCGCGTGCGGACGGTCTCGTCGAACGCTTCCTGATTCATCCACGCGATCATGAGGACTTCGCCGGTGGCGGCGTCCTGAGCGATCGCGGAGACAAGGCCCCCGGCTTTATCGAAATCGAGCATGGCGATCATCCCGAATCTTGGAAAGCAGCGTCTAATACGTCAGCAAGGTCACGATATCGTGGCCTGGCAGTTTGTCCCGACCCGCCAGAAACGCGAGCTCGATCAGCACCGCAATGCTGACCACGCTCGCTCCCGACTTTTCGATGAGCTCGACGGCCGCCTTCATCGTGCCGCCCGTGGCGAGAACGTCGTCGACGAGCAAAACTTTGGCTCCCTTTTCGAAACCGTCGATATGAACATGAAGCTCGGCCGAGCCGTATTCGAGGTCGTAGCTCATTTTGTGCGTCGCATACGGCAATTTGCCGGGCTTGCGCAGCGGCACGAGCGGTTTGTTCAAATGCAGAGCGAGAGGGGCGGCGATGAGAAAGCCGCGGGCCTCGGCGGCGGCGATGGCGTCGAACGGGACGCTCATATAGTGAACGACAAGGCGGTGGATCGCCTCGTGAAACGCTTGCGGCGACGCCAAAAGGGGCGTGATGTCCTTGAACCGGATGCCCGGCTTGGGGAAATCGGGAATGTCGCGGATGAACTTGGCAAGATCCATGCAGGCGTCCTTCAAGAGCTCGTTTTCACCGTCAATTTAGGACTTTCGGCAGGGGAAGCAACCATGCACATTCGGCCCGCCACGCTCGCGGATCTGGACACCGTCTGCGAATTCAACGTTCGCCTCGCTCAGGAAAGCGAGGGCAAAACGCTCGCCGCCGACATTGTCCGCGCGGGCGTTCGCGCCTTGCTCGAGGACGCGGGCAAAGGCCGCTATCTGGTCGCCGAAAGCCAGGGAGCCGTCGTCGGCCAACTCGCCGTCACCTTCGAATGGAGCGACTGGCGCAACGGTTGGTTCTGGTGGATTCAAAGCGTCTACGTCCATGCCGACGCCCGCAAGAGCGGCGTCTTTCGAGCCCTGTTCGATCACTTGCGAACCCAGGCGAACAATGAAGGCGTAATCGGCATCCGTCTTTATGTCGAAGCAGACAACCAAATCGCCCAGGCGACTTACGAGCGCCTGGGATTGGCGTGGACGAACTATCGGGTAATGGAGATTTGTCCGCTGACGAAATAGCGCGAAATACGTGGCATTGTGTAGGGTGGGTTGAGCGGAGCGAAGCCCACCAAAAGGTTTGCGGCTTCCCCCCCGTTTTGAAATTGACGCGGGATTCGGCGTCAAACCTTTCGGTGGGCTTCGCTCCGCTCAACCCGCCCTACGCGGAATGGACCAACAAAAAACCCACGTCTCGGCGATCGCGGAGGCGTGGGAATTGAGTTTATCTTTAAGTCCGACGGCTTACTTGGTTTTGAGCAGCTCGACGTCGAAATGGAGTTCGGCGTTGGGGGGGATGACGTTGCCGGCTCCGCGGGCGCCGTAGCCGAGTTCGGCGGGGATGATGAGTTTGCGCTTGCCGCCGACTTTCATGCCGGCGACGCCTTCGTCCCAGCCCTTGATGACGCGGCCGGCGCCGAGGGGGAAGTCGAAGGGTTGGCCGCGGTCGACGCTGCTGTCGAATTTGGTGCCGTCTTTGAGGCGGCCGGTGTAGTGGACAGAGACCTGGTCGCCGGCTTTCGCCAAGGCGCCGTCGCCCACTTTTTCATCGATGTATTTGAGGCCGGAATTGGTGGTGATCACTTTCTTCTCCGTGGGTTGAGCCGTGGCGAAGCTTCCCGCGAGACAGGCCGCGAAAAGTCCCAGAGTCGCGAAGCAGAACAGTCGTGTCAAACGCATGCGATTCTCCTTGATAGCGTTGATCGAAACAGATAGCCGTGGCGGCAAGTTTATGGACTTGCCGGCCCCCGGGCGAATTCATGAATCCGCCGCCGCTGCAAAAAACCGGCGACGGGGGCGAGCCTCGTGCGTCAACCAGACTCAATTTTCGGTTGAGGCGAGCCGCCGGGCTTGTCCCGGCGGGATAACCCCGCCGGCTCACGCCGAAGATTTCGCCTGACGAGGCGCTAAACCGATTCGGCCCGCATGTTCGCGTCGGGCACGTCGTCCTTCGAGGCGTCGAACCAGTCGGGCTGGAATTCGATGCGTTCGCGGCGACGCATGGCCTGGTTGGCGGTGAGGGCGATGATGGCGTCGGCCATGGCGGCGCGGCCGTCGCAGCGAGGCTTGAATTGCTCGCGGTCGTTCTGCATGCCTTCGTTGCGATTGCGGATGCAATAGGCCAGATGGCTCATTTCTTCGCGGTACCCATAGCTGACGGCCGGACCGACGGAACTGCTGCCGACCGCCTGGGCGCGGGCCTCGGCGGGGGCGGCGGTCGACGATGACGCTTCGAGCACAGGCCGGCCGGAAGTCGCGTTGGCGGTGACGGCGGTCGAACGGCCGGGGCTGCCGTAGAGATAGACGCTCTGTTCGCGTTCGGTGATGAGCGTGCCGCGCGAGCCCATGACGCATTCGCCATAATTTTCAAACGAGTTGGTGCTGAGCGAGGAATAGGTGACGGTGACGATATCGTTGTAGTTGTAGTCGCCGTTGGTTTCGCGCGGAATGGTCGGATCGTAGGTTTTGCCGGGGAACTCGAAGGTGCAATAAACATGGTCTTCGACTTCGCGGTCGTCGTTGTAGAAATTCTTGCCGCCGACCGCAGTGACCGATAAAGGCTTCTTCTTATCGAGGAAAATACTGCACGCGTCGAGCTGATGGCTGCCGAGTTCGGCCATCAAGCCGCCGCCGGTGCGCCGGAAGAGCCGCCAGCGGATCAGTTCGTTGAGATCCTTCCAGCCATGCGTGCGAATCGTGCTTTCGAGGGCCTGGCGGTCGGCCGGTTCGATCGATTTGCGCCAGCCGTCGTTGCTGTAAACCGGAATCTCGCGGCCATTGACGGTTTCCATCACGGGCCGGCCCTGAGCGTCGAGCTTGGGCGTGGTGTTGTTGCGGTGCCACAAGGCGCGGATGTGGCGGACATCGCCGAGCACGCCCGATTTCACGATCTCGTTGGCGTGGGCGTACAGCATGCTGTAATGGCGTTGATGCCCGATCGACAGGAGCAGGCGTTTTTCGTCGGCCTTGCGAATCATTTCTTTGCACTGCGTGATGTTCCAGGCCATCAGCTTTTCGCACAACACATGCTTGCCCGCTTCGAGAGCGTCCATGGTCACTTTGTGGTGCAGATTCAGCGGCAGCGCGATGATGACCATCTCGATGTTGCGGTCGGCCAGGATCGTGCGATAGTCGTCGACGACGGGAATGTTCTTGTCCGCGTCGTTTCCGTAGTAATACTTAAGTCCTTTACGGCGGCTTTCGATGCCTTCGCCGTCGAAGATGCGGGCCTTGTTCGTGGGCCGAATGTCGCAGACGGAAACGATCTGCACGTATTCCGGATCGTGTTCGCTGGCGAGCACGCCGCCTTCATCGCCGCAACCGATGAGGGCCGCCTTGACGGGATTGCCGCGCATGGTGCGATACGACGCATCTCGGCCATAGCCGAAATACGCGGCCGCCGTGAGCGGCAAGACCGTTCCGGCGCCGATGAGCCCTTGCATGAACTCGCGGCGATTAAGCCGGCTGTCCTCGGCCAGTTTGCCGACGACGCGTTGAAAATTCGCCTGGCCGGTGGCCTTCTGTTCGGCGGTGAGATCGAGGGCCATGTTAAGTCTCCAAGAAACGTAGCGAAAGCAGGTTGAAATTTCGACAGATGGTCAATGAGCGACGGTTTCCGTCGTCGCGACCACGACCGCCTTCTTTTTCCGCGGCCAGTTGAACGGATTGAAAAACTGCAAGATGCCATCGAGCCCCGCCCAGCGGCCCGTTTGCAGCGACGCAAGCGCCAGCAGGGCGATCATCTCGATGATGTTCTTGTTGACGTAAAGATAATGCCCTTCGGATTTCGGGCTCTCCGGAAGATACGGCAGAGCGGGCATCGCCAGGTAAAACGACAACAGCAACATCGCACCGCAGAAGGCGGCCAACCGCGTGAAGACTCCAAAGATCAAGCAGCCGCCGATGGCGACGAGTCCATACTTCACCGCGGCGTCCGAGATGTCAAGATGCCGATCCCAACGGAACGGGCGCGGCAGCGTCTTGGGCATGGCGGGTTTCGATTTTTGCTCGGCCGAAAGCGTGTCGTCCAGCGACTTCTTGAAGGCCGCCGTCTGGCCGTCGAGATCTTTCTTCAGCTCGCCGCGCCACTTCGAGAGATTGGCCTTGGCGTCCTTCCATTCCGACCAGGATTTTGGGCCGCGCTCGGGCATCTTGGCTTCGGCTTCGTCGAGTTTCGCCTGGAAGACTCCATACGCTTCGAGGCGCTGCGGCACATTCCATTCGACGACCAGTTCCGGTGGATAGGGAGCAATCTTGGTGACCGGTCGAGGTTGCGTCAGCCAGACCAGCGCCGCCGCTTTGGACTTTTCGAAGGCCGCTTGAGCGGTTTTGATTTGGGCGTCGTCGAGCTTGTGATGCGCGGTAAAAGCGTCGAAGTGGCGCTGCCATTCTTCGAGAAGGGCAGGGGGGAGCGATTTCTTGTCGTCAGGCAGGGACAGTTGGGCGATTACGTTGTCGCCGGCGAGTTTGCGGAAGTGCGGCGCGAGCGGTCCGGACGACTCGCGCAGATAGCCTTCGCTGCTCCAGGTGGGCGATTCGAGCTTCTCCATGCCTTCGATGAGGAAGTGCCAACCGATGACCAAGCGCAGCAGCACGAGGAAAACTCGTGCGGGCGTCGAGAGGCGATCGCTGGGGGCGTCGGTGCGTGTTCGCAACCGCATCGCCAACCACAACAGGACGATGCCGCCGACGAGAATCAACGCCACAACGAGAGGGCTCGGCTGGAGACTGCGGAGAAAATCCATGATGGCCGTGGGTTGGAGAGTCGGAGTCGGCGACCCAATTGATCTTAGACGCCGGATGCGGCAATCGCCAAGAGAAAAAGCGGCGGCGCGTCGATCCCTCGATCGATGCCGCTTCCGACGACAAATGCTTGAGTCGCCGCGGAGCATCGGCTAAAATGCGTGCACTGCCTGCCAAACCGCTCTGGGAGAGTCCGACATGCTGCGGCCCGCGTTTTCCTGCCTTGTGATTTGCGTTGTGAGCATGCCGGCCTTTGGTCAGACGATCGAGTTCAATCGCGACGTCCGGCCGATTTTGTCGAACAACTGCTTTCTTTGTCACGGCAACGATAAAGCCGCGCGTAAGGGCGATCTACGGCTCGATCTGGACGACGACCTGCGCAGCGACCGCGGCGACGGCGTGCGGATCATTGTGCCTGGCAAGCCGGCCGAGAGCGCGCTGTATACCCGCATGACCACGCACGATCCCGCCAAGAAAATGCCTCCCGCCAAGACGAACAAGACGGTGACCGCGAAGGAATTGGCCATCGTGAAGAGTTGGATCGAGCAGGGCGGAGCGTATCAGAAACACTGGTCGCTAATGCCGCCGCAACGGGCCGAGGCGCCGAAAGTGAAGAACGAAGGCTGGATCCGTAATCCCATCGACCGCTTCGTTTTGGCGAGGCTCGAAGCGGAGAATTTGCAGCCGGCCGCCGAGGCGGACCGGCGCACGCTGCTGCGCCGGCTGTCGTTCGATCTGACGGGATTGCCGCCGACGTATGACGAAGTGGAGGCGTTTCGCCGCGACGCTGCGCCCGACGCCTACGAGAAGCAGGTGCAGCGCCTGCTGGCGTCGAAGCGGTTCGGAGAGCGGATGGCTCTGTACTGGCTCGACCTGGTCCGTTTTGCGGACACGGCCGGGTATCACAGCGACAATCATCGCGACATCACCCTGTACCGCGATTGGGTCATTGCCGCGTTCAACGACAACATGCCGTACAACCGCTTCACGATGGAGCAGCTGGCCGGCGACCTGATGCCCAATGCGACGACCGGCCAACGTGTGGCCTCAGGCTACAATCGTCTCCTGCAAACGACGGAAGAGGGGGGCGCCCAGGCGAAGGAGTATCAGGCCAAATATTTCGCCGACCGCGTGCGCAATGTTTCCACGGTGTGGCTCGGGTTGACGCTCGGCTGCACGGAGTGCCATAATCATCCCTACGATCCGTTTACAACGAAAGAGTTCTATCAGTTCGGCTCGTTCTTTGCGGACATCAGCGAGACGGCGGTGGGCCGGCAGGCGCAGACCGCTCTGCCGACGCCCGAACAAGCCGCCCAGTTGAAGACGCTGGACGCGGAAATCGTCGCTCTGCAGAAAACGCTGACCGAGAAAGGGGGCGTCAAGCAGGTTGAAACGTTCGAACTTACGGCGCGCGACAGCAAATTCGCCGGCGTGCCCAAGGCGATCGAGGCGATCGTCGCCGTCGACCCCGCCAAGCGCGACGCCAAGCAGAAGGAGGCGCTCCTCGCCCACGTTCGCAGCCTCGATCCCGAGTTCAAGTCGTTGACGGCGAAGTTGGGCGAGTTTCAAAAATCGAAGGACGCGCTGCAGAAATCGTTGCCGCAAACGCTGGTGAGCGCTTCCGGAACGCCGCGCATGATTCGCATCTTGCCCCGCGGCAACTGGCTCGACGACAAGGGAGAGGTCGTTCTCCCCGCGACGCCCGCATCGCTGCCGCCGCTCAAAGCCAAGGCCGATCCCAAGACGCGGTTCAACCGCCTCGATCTCGCCAACTGGATGACGGCCGAAGACAACCCGCTGACATCGCGAGCGTTCGTCAATCGCCTGTGGATGCTGTCGTTCGGCCAGGGCCTGGCCAAGACGCTCGACGATCTCGGCTCGCAAGGCGCCTGGCCCAGCCACCCGGAACTGCTCGATTGGCTCGCCCTGGAATTCCAGGCTTCCGGCTACGACACCAAGGCGATGGTGCAACGGATCGTGACCTCGAGCGCGTATCGGCAGTCGTCGATCGCTTCGGGCGAGTTGCGGTTGCGCGATCCGTACAACGCACTCCTCGCCCGTCAGGATCGTCACCGCCTCGATGCCGAGTTCGTCCGCGACAACGCCCTGTTCATCAGCGGGTTGTTGGTCGAGAAGATCGGCGGAGCGAGCGTGAAGCCGTATCAACCCGCAGGATATTGGCAGTATCTGAATTTCCCGACGCGAACCTGGGTTCACGACAAGAACGACAACCAATATCGCCGCGGCCTCTACACGTATTGGCAGCGCAGCTTCCTGCATCCTTCGCTCCTGGCCTTCGACGCGTCGACGCGGGAAGAATGCTCCGTCGAACGGCCCCGCTCGAACACGCCGCAGCAAGCTCTCGTCTTGCTCAACGATCCGACGTTCGTGGAGGCGTCGCGGGCGTTCGCCGAGGGAATTTTGAAAGTGAGCGGCGATCGCGAGCGCATCCAGGCGGCGTTTCACGCAGCCGTGCAGCGCGATCCGTCGGCCGAGGAAGCGGAAGTCGTGGCCACGCTGCTGAGCAAGCAACGGGAACATTACCGGGCCAACGCCAAGGATGCGGATGCTCTGTTGCAGATCGGCGAACGGCCGATTCCCGCGAACGCGAATGCCGCGGAACTCGCCGCGTGGACGAACGTCGCCCGGGCGATTTTGAATATGCATGAGACGATCACGCGAAATTAATTTGCAGGCTTGGAGTTGTCGACATGACTTTCGAACAAATCAAACGCCGCACGTTCCTGCAACAAACCGCCACCGGCCTGGGCATGATGGCGTTGGCGGAGATGGCGCCGCGGGCGCAGGCCGAAGCGCCGGCGGACGCGCCGTGGCCGGGAGTCGTGCGGCCGCTGCATCGGCCGGCGCGGGCGAAGCGGGTGATTTATCTCTACATGGCGGGCGGCCCGTCGCATTTGGAGAGCTTCGATTATCGGCCGGTGTTGGCGCGGATGGATGGGCAGCCGATGCCGACATCGATCACGCAAGGGCAGCCGATCGCCCAGCTCCAGGGAAACTCACAACTGCGCTGCCTGGCTCCGCAGCATCCGTTTCGCAAATACGGACGTTCGGGCCAGGAAGTCGCGACGATCTTTCCCCGCATCGGCACGATCGCCGACGACATTTGCATCGTGCGTTCGCTCAAGACCGAGGCGATCAACCACGATCCCGCGCACACGTTCATGAACACCGGCGCCAGCATCTCCGGCCGACCGTCGATGGGGAGTTGGCTTTCCTACGGCCTGGGCTGCGAAGCGACCGATCTGCCCGGCTTTTGCGTGCTCACCTCGTCGGGGCGGTTCGGGCAATCGCAACCCATCGCCCAGCGGCAGTGGCATAGCGGCTTTCTGCCGAGCCGGTTTCAGGGCATTCACCTACGCGGCACGGGCGACCCGGTTCTTTATCTCACGAACCCCGCCGGCGTCGACGCTCAGCGCCAGCGCGAGGTCATCGATACGGTGCAGCAACTCAACCGCGTCGCGGACCGCACGCTCGACGACCCCGAAATCGCGACGCGCATTTCGCAATACGAGATGGCGTTTCGCATGCAAACGTCGGTGCCGAGCCTGCGCGATTTCGCGAATGAGACGCGCGACACGCTCAATCTTTACGGCATCCAGTCGGCCGACGGGTCGTTTGGCGCCAATTGCCTGATGGCCCGCCGCCTGGCCGAGCGCGGCGTGCGGTTCATCCAGCTTTATCATCGCGATTGGGATCATCACGGCGGTCTGCGCGACCAGATCCGCGGCAGCGCGGGCGAAGTCGATCAAGCCGCCGCCGGGCTCATCATCGATCTCAAACAACGCGGCATGCTCGACGACACGCTGGTCATTTACGGCGGCGAGTTTGGCCGCACTCCCATGGCTCAAGGCAGCGGCCGCGACCATCACATCAAAGGCTTCTCGATGTGGCTCGCCGGCGGCGGCGTCAAGCCCGGCATCACCTACGGCTCGACCGACGACTTCGGTTATCACGCGGTCGAAAACGTCGTCACCGTCCACGACCTGCACGCCACCATGCTGCATCTGCTCGGCATCGATCATCTGCGGCTAACGTATCGCTTCCAGGGCCGCGACTTCCGGCTGACGGATGTGTTCGGCAATGTCGTGACCGATATTTTGGCGTGAGTCGGGCGCTTTCGATGGTTAAGGAGTTGTATTCATGGCCATCGTTCCCCTCAGCACGATCGCACATGGCCGGAGCGGCGATAAGGGCAACCACGCCAACATCGCCGTCATCGCCTATACTCCCGCGGGCTATGCGTGGCTGCGCGAGCATCTTTCGGCGCATGAGGTGAGCGAGTATTTTTCGCTCATGGGGCCGTCGCGGGTGGAGCGATTTGAAGCAGCGAACGTGTTGGGGTTGAATTTCGTTCTCTACGATGTGCTGGCGGGCGGAGCGAGCCGATCGCTGCGGATCGATACGCAAGGGAAGACGTTAGCCCTTGCGCTCTTGCGGATGGAACGCGAGATCGACGACGTCGACGCGATGCGGCGGGTGGGTTCGCGGCTCTCCGCAGGAGAGCGTTGACGTTACGCCGTTCGCTGTTGGGTCGCACCTTTGCAGAACTTTATCGTGAAGGGCCACACGTCAGCGCTCTCCTGCGGAGAGCCGCGAACAAGTTAAATCATCAACGCGAGTCCTTTGCGCAGCCGTTCCCATTGCTCGCTCATCGGCCGGCGCGGTTTCGGCGTTTTCTGCCCAAGGCGAGCTTCCACTTTCAGGACGATGACGACTGGTCCCGGCCCGGCTAATGCGGTTTCTGCATGGGCGGCCCAGTCGTCGAGCTCCGCGAACGAATACGTACGTGGAATCCCACATCCCGCGGCGATGGCGGCGAAGTCGGTTCGGGCGCCGGCGGCGGTGGCCTGGCCGCCGGTCACTTCATAAAGCCCGTTGTCCATGATGACGAGGAAGAGGTCGGCGGAATGGGCGGCGATGGTGACGAGGCAGCCGAGGTTCATGAGCGTGCAGCCGTCGCCATTGATGACGATGACGCCGCGTTTTTGGCCCAGAGCGATGCCCAGCCCGAACGCGGGAGCCTGCCCCATCGCCGACGGCAGGAACGGAAAATCGAGCGGCGTATCGGTAAGGTCAGGCCAAATGCCGGCGCTGGTCATCGTGGCGATGACGGCTTTGTCGCCGCGGCGCTCGGCCAAAACTTCCAGAGCTTGACGATGGGTCATCATGGGCGTCACTCCGCGATCAGCACGGCCCCGGGGCGATTCTCCGCACGCGCGCGGACATACTCGGCCGCCAGGTCGCTGACCGGGCGGCTGTCGTCGAGAAAGACGTACGGAATGTTCCAGGCTTTCATGATCGGTTCGACGAAGACGGGGCAGGAATCGCTCGTCGTTCCCGCGCGGAGAGCCTTGGCGCTGCGGACGCCGACGATCGTGAAGAGCGGCGCCCGCAGATCGTAAAGGGCGTTTCGTAGGCTATCGCCTGCTTCGAAAAGACCGGTGCATTGAATGACGATCACAGGGCGTTGGCCCGCGATAAAAAGGCCCGCGGCGACAGCGAACGCTTCCCCCTCGCGGCACACGCGCACGAGCGTCAAACCTTCGGCGGCGGACAGGGCGGCGTCCCAGGTCCCCAGATCGCTATCGGGCAGCCAGACGACATGCGTGACGCCCGCGGCTTGCAGCGCATCAACGACTTCGGCTCCTGCGAACATCGCCTGCCTCCGGGGATTTAACGAAAAAACGCCCGCAGTCGATCGACGACGGCGAGCGTTCGCAAAGACGGGTGTCTCGCTTACTTGTGTTCCTCGTGGCAGGCCTTGCAGTTGGCGGCCGCCTTGAGAGCAGCGCCGTCGCCCGACTTGGCGGCGGCCAACAACGCTTCGGTCTTGGCCTTCCAGCTCGCGGCGTCGCCCTTCTTGGCCGTGTTCTGGTGCATGGCCGTGAACAGCTCGACCAGTTGCGCCTTTTCGGCGTCGGTGGCCTTGCCGCTGGCGACCTTGTTGCAAAGGCCTCCCTTCATGGCCTTGGCCATGACTTCCTTGTTCGTGTACTTCGACTTTTCGCCGGCATCGCTGAAACCAATCAGCAGAGCGACGCTCAGCGCGAGCAGTGCGCTGGCGAACAGAGACTTCTTCATCGATTCCACCTTGTCAAGAGAAACAGAAACCCAGCCCCTTTGAGAGCGCACGGCGACCTTCGCCTTGCTCGAGACTGGAAGAACCTAGATTTAACGCGGCTTCGCGCCGAATACAAGCAAAAAAGGCAAGCAGATTTCTCGCTTTGTCCTGGCGGGCTCGTCCTCAGTCGCGGCGAGAATCGCACGCGCTAGACGATCCGCAGCCTCCTGTTATTCAACGCCGCCGCGCGCCAATATAATGCCACCTGCCCCATGCATGATCCCTCATTGCGGCCTTGCCGCGTCAGGAATGCGGATGCCCCTCGATTGGTCGCCTCTGGTCAACGTCGTCGGACGGTGCAAGAACTTCGTCCTCACAACGCACATGCGTCCCGATCCCGATGGCCTCGGCTCGGCCCTGGGTCTCGCGGGCGTTCTCGAAGGCATGGGCAAACGCGTGCGTGTCGTCATCGCCGGGGTCTGGCCGCCGCGCTACGACTTTCTCGACCCGACACGCCGCGTCGCCTGCGTCCATCTGCCCGGCGACGAATATCGCGACGCCGACGCCTTCATCGTTCTCGACACCGGCACCTGGAACCAACTCGGCGATGTCGGCACGCTTCTCAAGTCGCTGACTTGCACGAAACTCGTCATCGACCATCACCTTTCCCAGGACGACCTCGGGGCCACGCGTCTGGTCGATACCTCCGCCGAGGCGACCGGCCGGCTCGTCTTTGAGGCGGCCCAGGCGCTGCGGCAGCCGATCACTCCTGCCATCGCCAATCTTCTGTTCGCTGCTCTGGCGACCGACACCGGTTGGTTCCGCCACAAGAATACGATCCCCGCGACCTACGCCCTGGCCGAGAAATTGACCGCCGCCGGCGCCGAACCGACACGCCTTTATGAACAGCTTTACGAACAAAGCACGCTGCCGCGCTTGAAGCTCCAGGGCCTGGCCCTGAGCCGCATGCAGGTCGTTCATGGCGGCCGAACCGCTTTCTGCGAAATCCTCCGCGACGACTATGCCGCCACGGGAGCCATCCCGTCCGACACGGAAGAGCTCGTCAACGCCCCCCGCAGCATCACCGGAGTTCAAGCCGCGATGGTGTTCATGGAACAACCCGCAGGCGGCGTGAAAATCAGTTTCCGCTCCCGCGATCCGATCGACGTCAGCAAGATCGCCGAAAGCTTCGACGGCGGCGGTCATCGTCTCGCCGCCGGAGCGATCCTTCATACTTCGATGGACGAAGCCAAAACTCGCGTTCTTGCCGCGGTCGCGAAAGCGCTCGGCGCGACGAATGCATGATCGGCCAAGGTCCGTCCCGTTTCCCCTTTTAGCACCCTTGGGCATCGCCATGACTCACATCGCTCCTTCGATTCTCTCCGCGGATTTCAGCCGGCTCGGCGACCAGGTGCGCGAAGTCGAACGCGCCGGCGCCCAGCGCATTCACATCGACGTCATGGACGGCCATTTCGTCCCCAATCTCACCATGGGCCCGATCGTCGTCGAAGGCTTGCGGCCCATCACCCGCTTGCCGCTCGAAGTCCACCTCATGGTCGAAGACCCCGCGAAGTTCATTCCCGCGTTTCTTCAAGCCGGCGCCGATTCCGTCATCTTTCATCTCGAAGTCGTCCCGGACGCCACGGCCTTGATCGCATCCGTCAAGGCCCTCGGCAAACGCGTCGGCGTCGCCCTCAACCCCGA